>JAGHAC010000016.1 GCA_021161645.1 bacterium | reverse complement strand
TTATAAGGTTTATTAATTTTATTTAAGCCACTTCTTTCTGCTAAGCTTCTTCCTTTAAAAAATTGCTCAATTATATCTTTTGAATCTTCTAACTATCAACAAATCAAATCCACCTTTTCTTTTTAAAGTATCTATACATTAAAAATGCCAAAAAAAGCATTGCCCCGGCAATTATCCAAAAATCGTATTTCTGTCCCAAAATAGGAGCATGGCTTGCATTCATTCCAAAAAGAGAACTTAAGAATGTTAAGGGAAAAGTAATAAAGGCAAGAACTGTAATTACTTTCATTACTTTGTTTATCTTTACATCTACAAGGTTTGCATTTGTAATCTCCAACGACTCTATTATATCCCTAAAATTTTGAAGCGTATCTATTACTTTCATCTCCTCTGCCTCAATAGCGGAGAAATAGATTCTGTATTTTCTACCAAAAAATTTACTCCCTTCTAAAAATAATGAGTGTAAAAGTTTCTGATGTGGCCTAGTAATTAATTGAAAATTTAAAATATCTCTTTTAATAAAAGAAATTTCTTTTACTTTTTCCTCCTCTGCTAAATAGTCTGAAAAAATTTCTCTCTCTACTTTGCGAATCTTCTCAGCAATATGGGTAAGTTCTCTTAAGGCGAAAAGAATGGCGATTTTAATAATTTCTACAATAACGCCACCGGGTCCAGATTTTAAATAAAACGCTCTTGCCTCTTCGTCCTTCTGACAGTTTCTGAAAAATTTCTTGAAAATATCTATTTCTTCGTAAGTTGCAGTAATAAGACAATTTTTTGTTACAATAAAATCTATTTCTTTTGGAATTGAAGATCTAAGTTCTGGATCATAAATAGGAATATGATAAACAAAATACAAATAATCTTCAAAATGATCTACATGGGCGCGAGCTGAAGGTTTTCTTAGTTCTTTTAAAACAAGAGGATGAAAGTGAAAATTTTCCTCAAGATATTTTATGTCTTTTCTTGAGGGCTTATAAATATTAATCCACAAAAAATCTCGATATTTTATTCTTGAAATCATATTGATTAAAAGATAGAAAAAAGTAATTTCTGCTTTTTTTATTGTAGGTTATTTTTTGCCTTAGGACAACTTCTAAATTTTATTACAACAACCCCAACCGTTCCTGCTAAAAACAAAAGAGGCATTATTATTACAGCCATGACAAAAAAGAAAATATGAAGAACCTCAGTTAAATACCAGAGCGGCTTAAAATCGCCAGCAAAAACGCTTAAGCCATAAAATAAATTATGCATTATTATGCTTACAAAGAAACCGATTGCAGAGCCGCCCGTTAACATCAAGAATTTTTTTAGTTTTTCGTTTTTTTCATTTCTTTGAGCAAAAAGTATCAAAGCTAACCCTAAAATAAAAAAAACAACCCCGGCGCCGATAATAAATACCGAACCCCGGATATATTTTGTAATTATCCCAAACACTATCACAACAAAGGTTAAAACCAGAAGCCAAAATAATACAATTGGTCGAATATTCATTATAAATTTATTATATCAAAATCAGCTAAAAGTAACTCTGTTGCAAGACTGAACCTTGCAACACTGCTAAAAACAGGTTCAACAAATCTTTTGTGGGCGTTTTATCTGGAAGAAACCGAAAATAATAATTACCACAAGAGAAATCAACGCTCCATAAATAAATGGAAATGTTGGATTTAGATCAAAAAGAAAACCTGCGATTATCCCTGCGGGCAAACTGGCTAAACTAATTGCCATATGAAAAGTCCCCAGTGCTGTCCCTCGAATTTTTTCTTCTGCTAAATCTGAAACATATGCTCTCTGATTAGCATTCACCAGAGCATAGTTTAAGCCGAAAACAATGAAAAGCAAAACAAACATCGCGGTAGATTTTGCAAAAATAAACCCCAGACAAACCAAACCAAAAAGAGCGTATCCCAAAAACAATACCTTTTTTCTGCCGATTTTATCTGATAAAACCCCTGCAGGAACAGCAAATAGGGTGTAAGAAGTGTTGTAAAGAATATAAAGAAGAATCGGAACTCCGGTAGCAAACTTCCCTGAAAAGTAAGACTGACTTTTCAATACAAAAAACATATAACTAAAATTTCCCAAAGCAAACAAGGCGGCAACGATAATAAAAATTCTTAGATTTTTAGGAAGTTTTTTGAGCCCGATTTTTAAAGAAATTTCCTTAGGCTCTTGTTTTCTTTCTTTAACAAAAATTAAAGGAATTAAAGAAAGAAAAGCAAAGATACCGGCAACAAGAAAAATTTTTCTAAAGCCAAAACCCAAATACCAAAATAGCACAAAGGCAATAATTGCTCCCAAAACCGCTCCTCCGCTGTCCATCGCCCTATGAATTCCAAAGTTTTTGCCTCTTTTTGTTTTAGCAGAAGAAGCAGCTAAAATTGCATCTCTTGGGGCAGATCTTATACCTTTCCCCAATCTCTCAAGAGAACGTAAAAGTAAAATTTGAGGCCAAGAAGACGCAAAAGTAAAAAACAATTTTGAGATGGCAGAAATTGTATATCCACCAAAAACAAAGGGCTTTCTTTTTCCAAATTTATCTGAAAGAAAGCCTGCCAACATTTTGAATAAACTCGCAATACTCTCTCCCAATCCTGAAATTATACCAACTGCCATTCCTCCTCCGCCTATACTTTTTATAAACAAAGGCAGGATAGGCAAAATAATTTTACTGGCAATATCATTCAAAAAACTGACTGCTCCCAGAAGAAAAACATTCTTTGTTCCTTCTTTGTTATTTTTTCTTTTGTCCTTCATTTAATTATTTAATTTTATGATACTAATATTTTGGAATGTGTTCTCCTAAAGAGTAAACTTTTTATCAACAATCTGCTGAAAATTTTTCGGAAGGGTTTTCTCTATTCTATTTTTTATAAATGATATTCAACTGACAAAATGCTGTCTAAAAAGACTTTCGAAAGTATTAATCAATTATAAAAACAAAAAGGGAGGATGGCAATATAAAAAACGGCCCTTCGGTTTTCTCTATTTGGGCCGTTTTTAGCAAAGAACGATTTATAACCTATATATTCTAAAAAGGGTTCACCCAGAATACTATTATGCCATCATCAAAAAGCCTAAACCCTGTTTCATCAACCACCACCTTATCTCCAACAAATACTGGGATATCTCCTATTCCCTTGCCTTTTCTTTTTACAGCAACCTTCTCTACAATAAACTTCTGCCCCGTCTCATTTTTTCTAACTTCATAAACCGTATCTCTCGTTTCAAACCGCCAATCAAACAATTTCTTTCACCCCCTTCTTCTCTACTAAAATTTTATATACATCTCGTTTAAAAAATAATCAAGCCCCTGCTTATTACACTGCCTTACAACTTAATACTCCTCACACTTTATCTGATAATAGTTTCTTGGATGCTTGCAAGAAGGACATATCTCCGGAGGCTCAGTTCCAAAATGAACATAACCACACTCTCTACAAACCCACCAAACTTCTTTCTCTTTTTTAAATACTGTCCCCTGCTCTACTTCCTTTAAGAGCTTTTGATATCTTTCCTCATGATGCTTTTCAGCTATAGCAATAGCCCGCAACTGCTCTGCTATTTCTTTTAAACCTTCCTCTTCTGCCACCTGAGCAAATTCTGGATACATCTGGGTGTGTTCGTAATTTTCGCCGGCAATAGATGCTTTTAAATTTTCTGCCGTAGTACCAATGATTGTTGGCGACACAGCCTCAACTTTAATCTCAGACAAGCCTTCCCCTGTTTTCTTTTTTAATTCATTAATTAAGCCAAACAACTGTTTGGCATGTTCCTTTTCATTCTCTGCCGTAATCAAAAAAATTTCTGCAATTTGCTCAAACCCTTCTTTTTTGGCAATCTTGGCATAAAAAGAATAACGATTTCTTGCCTGACTTTCTCCAATAAAAGCCTTAACTAAGTTTTGAATTGTTTTTTGCATAATTTTTTTAAATTAATTAATCCCTTGCCCTTTCAGCATAACATATGTAGTTTTATATATAAAATCCTATTTTTCTAAATTTTTGAGGTTGAGGCAATTTGGTAAATTTTCGTTAAATTCAAATATTTTCTTGCTTTTTGGGCTATTTTAGAAAGAACTTCCTCCCACACTTCTAAAGAAATTTTCTCTGATGATGGAATTGGATCTAAATCCGGAAGCTTGGTCATCTCTTCAAAATAAGGCAAAATTCCCACA
>JAGHAC010000037.1 GCA_021161645.1 bacterium | reverse complement strand
TAAACTATTTTGTTTCTTTGTGTAAAGTGTGCCTTTTACAATTCTTACAGAACTTTTTTAGTGCTAATTTTACCCCCAAGGCTCTAGCATTTTGGGATTTTGCCACATAATAGTTTATATTTCCACATTCTGAACATTTAAGTTTTACATTTGGTTTTTTCTTCTTTGCCATATTTTTAAAATTAATAAATTAATTTACTGCCTACTATCCACTACTCACTGAAATGAGCCGGAGGTGGGAATTGAACCCACGACCGCTTCATTACCAATGAAGTGCTCTACCACTGAGCTACTCCGGCTTTTCAGTGGGCAGGGAGGGATTCGAACCCCCGAAGGCCAACCGGCCGCAGGATTTACAGTCCTGTGCGTTTGTCCACTCCGCCACCTGCCCATATATTGTATTAATTATAAATTTGAAACAATAAATCTAATAATAAATATCAATAAATGAACTCGGCTCAAAATATTGTACCAAAAAGTTTGACATTTTTCAACTTTTCGAATGTTTTCTTCGCCACTCTTGAATTTTCTGATGATGCCCAGAAAGTAAAATTTTAGGAACTCTCTGGGGTTTTAACTCTCGAAATCTTTTTGCCAAACTTTTCTTTCCCTTTGTGACTTTTTGGGGATCAAAAACCTCAGGTCTTGTATATTGGGGATATTCTAAATGACGAAGTGTTTTTGAAAAAGTTTCCTCCTTTAAAGATTCTTTCTTTATAACGCCAGGGATTAAACGAGAGACCGCATCAACAACTATCATGGCAGGCAATTCTCCTCCGGTTAAAATATATCTACCTATTGATAATTCCCTATCAACAATTTTTTTTACTCTTTCGTCAATACCCTCGTAATGACCGCATATTAAAATTATTTGTTTTAACCTCGATAATTTTTTAGCATAAAATTGATTAAATTCTTTTCCCTTTGGAGTGAAAAGAATTATTTCCCTCTCGCTATCTTTAATTTTTGGATTTTTCTTAATAATAAAATTTAGAGCTCTAAAGATTGGTTCTACTTTCAGTATCATTCCCGCTCCTCCACCGTATGGTTTATCGTCTACTGTTTTATGTTTATCGAAAGTAAAATCTCTTAAATTATGAATTTTAATTTTTATCAGGCTCTTTTTTTGTGCCGCCTTGATAATACTTTGAGAAAAATAACTTTCAAAAGCTTCTGGAAAAATTGTAATAATATCAAATTGAATCATATACTTATTATAACCAAAAAGAAACCGGCTCATCAACAAGCAACGAGCCGGTTTCTTTCTTTGTTTTTGAAGGATTATAGTTTTAAATCCTCATCGGTAATTTCTGAACTCTCTTTTGAACTCGCACTAGTAGAACCCCCTTCGGGTTCTTCAATTCTGAGATTAACTCGGGCATGATTTTTCAACCCAACAATTCTCAGAAGATTTCGAATCGCTCTGATGGTAGAGCCCTGTCTTCCAATAATTTGACCCATATCTTCTTTATTGACCTTAAGGGTCAAAAGGACTCCCATCTCATCTACTTTTCGATCGATTTTTACGTCCTCGGGGTGATCTACTAATGTCTTAACTATAAACTCAAGAAAGTCCTGATCTGGTTTTCCTTCCATATTTTCTGAATTTCTTATTTAACTAATAAATCCGACCTTTTACTCGCTTTCGGGGTAATCCCTTCGAGCGAGAACTAACTCATTAAAATCAAGCTATCAAATCATACAGACCTAATTATAGTTTAAACAATTTTTATTTACTTGTCAAGAATTTTGTAGTTATTTATTTTGTTCTTCTGATTTATCGGATATCTTTTGCTTTGATTCTTCTTTGTTTTGCTGGATTTCTTCTTTCGGTTCACCTTCCTCTTTTGAGATCTCTTTTGATTCCTCTTTTTCTCCTTCTGTCTCTTCTTTTTTTATTTTTTCTCCTTCTTTCTCTTCTCCTCCCGATTTTTTCTCCTCTTTTGCTTGCATCTCTTCTTTCTTCTTTTTCGTAGAATGAGCTACTCTTTTAGTACCAGAAATAACTTTTTCTGTAATTAAAAGATTATAAACAGAATCCGAAAGATCTGCGCCCATCTTGATCCAATAAAGAGCTCTTTCTTTTCTTATTTTTCTTTCCTTTGTGATAGGATTATAAAAACCAATCTCCTCTATGAATTTTCCGCTTTTTGGAGATCTGTGCTTTTCAACCACTACAATCTTAAAGAATGGTTGATGTTTTTTGCCTTGTCTCAAAAACCTAATAGTAAGCATGAAATTAGTTCAAAATTAAAAGTTAAAAATTTAATTATTTCCACTTCTTCTTTTTGAGAGCTTTTTTTGCTGCTGCTTCTTCTGCTTCTTTTTTTGAAGAACCTTCACCTTTAGCTATTAACTCTTCGTTGAAATACACCCCCGCAATAAAATGCTTATTATGATCAGGTCCCCATTCTTTCAGAATTTTATAACTTGGCGTTACTCTTTCCTTTTCTTGGGTTATTTCTTGCAATTTGCTTTTTGAATCTTTATACAAATTATTTTTAATAATATCGGGTAATTTTTTCAAGAGGTGTTTTTTCAAAAATCGCTGACAAGCACTATAACCTTTATCCAAATAAAGAGCTCCTATAAATGCCTCAAAAGTATTTGCCAAAATATCATAATACGATTTTTCTTTCTTTTGAGATTCTTTTTTTTCTCCTTTTGACAAAAGAAGATAATTTCCAAACCCTAATTCTTCAGCCAATTCTGACAAAGATTTACTATTAACTAATGCCGCTCTCCAACTAGTTAATAATCCTTCTCTTTTATCCGGATATCTCTCAAAAAGAAACTCGCTTATCACTAATTCTATTACCGCATCTCCTAAAAATTCTAACCTCTCATTATGATTAAGTTTAAATTCCGGATGTTCATTTAAGTAAGATCTATGACAAAAGGCTTGAATTAATAAATTTTTATTATCAAAAAAAACTTTCAGCTTTTTTTCTAGGCTCTCGAATTTGCTAAAACTTTTTTCATCCATCTTTTTTGTTTTGCTTTTCTTCTGAATTTTCTTTTTCCTCTTTTGCCTGAAGCTCTCTAAAAACCGTTCCTAAAACTCCATTAATAAACCGCCCGGAAGACTCACCTCCAAACCCTTTTGCCAACTCTATCGCTTCATTAATAGCAACCTTTGGCGGTACTTCCTTTTTGTCCGCAAACAAAAGCTCAAATAACCCTATCCTGAGAACATTTCTATCGACAATAGAGATCTGTTCTATGGGCCATTCAGGAGCAGTTTTTTCTATGATAGCATCAAAATACCCAATTTTCTCTTTAACACCTTCCACAATTTTTTTCACAAAATCAACTTCATCTAGCCCTGCTCCAAACTCTTTTATATTCTTTTCTGTAATCTCTTCTAAATTCTTCTCTTTATTATAAAAATCCCATTCGTATAAAGATTGTAAAGCAATACTTCTTGCTAAATGTCTTGAACCCATAACAACAATTAAAAATTCAAAGTTAAAAATTAAAAATTTATTTCCTCGAAAGTTCTTCCATACTCAATTCTTTTTTGGGAGCTTTTTGGGCTGTTTTTAATTCCTTTTCTTTCTCTTTCTTTTCTTTTTTAGTAAGCTTTTTGAAAACATCTACGATTTGTTTTCCCTTATAATACCCGCAATTTTGACATACATGATGCGGAAGCATCGGCTTGCCGCATTTTGGACAACTTAAAAACTTGGGTGCTTTAATAAAAATATGCATCCTTCTTTGATTTCTTCTTGATTTTGTTTTTCTTTGTTTTGGAACTGCCATATTCCTTCGCTTTGCTCAGTCAAGTTTAAAGTTCAAAATTAAAAATTAAAAAATTTACAAAAATAGTGACGGGGTCGCCATACTTTTACATAAAACTAAACTGTCTCCTATATAACAAATCTTTTTAAAAGATGCAACCCTCTTTTTAAAAATCCCAATAACCAAAATTCAGAAGGTAAAAATTGAGACTTTATTGGTCATTGGGATTTTTTACCTTGGCGGAACCTCAGTCCAACCCGGCAGAGGTGCATTTATTTGAATATTGGTTGTTTTCTCACAAGAGAAACCTGATGGATCTGTTGCTCGTAAAGTAACAGGAATATCATTTCCTGTTTCATGAAAGATAATCTGAGGATCTTTTGAGAATTGATTGGTTTCATTAGCAAACTCAGCTGTTGGAGGAATTGTCCAAAGATAAGATGAACAATTTACTTCATTGTTATTGATATCGTAACATTTAGTTTGATTGGTAAACTGAACAACTTCTTCTACTGTTGGTTCTTCTGGGTTCCAAGTGAAGCTAACATATGGATAGGCATGATGAGCCGTAGTAAAGCTTCCGGCATACTGCCAACCTGAGTTATTCCCTTGATTGTCCCATAATCTTACCCACCAATAATATGTTTTATTGTACTGAAGTTTGTCTGATTGATATGAAGAAACCACAAAAACAGATTGGTTATTAGTAGTTGGAGAAGGATTATTTAGTCCTGAAATAGTTCTATCTACTTCTGGGTTAGGATCATTAACATTGTTAATATCATTAATTCTTAAATCAAATCTTGTTTCTGGGTCTGAATCTGGATCAGAGTATGTCCACTCAAAAACAATCCTTCCTGTTTGTTCAGCAACACAATAATCTTGGGAAGAGATATGAGGATTTTGTACTTGAGGGGCTGAATTGAAAATCACAGAAGTATATACTTTGTAGTTTGACTGGGAACAAACATTACCTGTTTCTGAATTGTTACAGTTGAAACTTATCCAGCCAATATTTGCTTCATTTGAGTTATCATCTCCACCCCAAGCCCAGTCTTCAAATTCAGCTGGAGAAGCAGAAAAGTTAATTTTTACTCCATAATTAGATCCTCTTAGATGAATCCAGCCGTCCCAGCCACCTGAATTTGAATCATTGGCAGATAGAGCTTTTGCCCAACCATATATATTACCTGTATTTGTGTCAACCCAGGCTTTACAGGGTGCCTGAGGACAACCTGATAAATCTGATTCATTGAAAGATATCCAACCTATGTTTTCTGACCAAGCATATCCTGAAAGAGTACCATCGTTTCCAATATTCACTCCGTAGGAAACACTACCTCCTCCAGTGGTACTATTAAAACTTATCCAACCAATGTTTTTTGACCAAGCCCAGCCATAGACATTATTACTCCCTCCTGCTTTTATTGTTTCTATCTTTTTTAAATGCCCCAATTGCAAAGAAATGCCAGCAGATATAGCAGAGATTAGAAAGAATATAAAAAAATAAACAAAAATTTTTCTCTTCATTGTTTTATCATTAAATCTTCTTTATTTTACCATAAAAAAGATTTTAAAAAAATAGTTTTCCACACCGAATAAACCTTATTCAGGTTTGGACAAAGTCTCCAAACTATATTCTATGACACAGATCATAAAATAGCAGAAGCTCGAACCCTATCAGTTTATCCCTGTCAGGACTTGTTGTTAGTATTCAAAAACTTTTCGCTTTTCTTGAGGAACTTTCAAAATTTAGAAAACACCAAGAAAACCAAAACAAAAGAGGCTCTCCGTAATTTTGCGGAAAGCCCCTGTTCTTTATTTAACTACTAAACTACCCTTCAAATCCTGGAACAGAAAAACTAAAAACCCAGAAATCGCCACTTCCCTTTTTGGCAACAACTTTTATTGCTATGTAGAACTCATCAGGAATAACAGGAGTATATCCTGGAATGTCCCAGCTAAATAACACATGAATGTATGGTCCTCTAGCATCATATGTACCCGACATATTTTTCATCCAAAGATTTCTACCGTAAAACCATCCCATCAAGAGGTATTTTTCTTCTGAAAAGGGATCTATTTGATCTTTTCCAAATCGCCAGCCAATCCAGTCATAATTATAAGGATTTAAACACCAAAGGAACCCAGGGGTAAATATAGAAAGCCTACAATCAGTTATGTTTAACAGATCAAAGTCCAGAAAAATCATGTCTAGGTCAAATTCTTGTCCTTGCCCTTCTTCTAAGACAACGAAAAAGTTTTTAATATTAAGATCAACCGGCGAGTGATACAAATCAAAAATCTTAAATTTGCCTGCTTCAAGATGATAAACATCATTGGTAAGGACAGTAAAAATTTGGTAATTTGTAGGCAAAATCTTGCTTAACGATATATGAGTAGAAGTGGAAATAGGCTGAAGAGAAACCTGAATATACCATATACCTTCTTCTGATTGACCGGCATAGATTTGGATAAGATTTTTTTCTTTGGTTGTTTGAAATAACTCAAGAGTCTCTACCAGGTGATTTCTATGATAGATTCCTACATATAAGTGAACTGTTTTCCTTTGGTAAGCCAAGAAATAACGTGTTTTTTCCGGAATGCCTACCATAATTGTAAATGCTCCTGTTTGAGGGATGTCTATTTTATACCAATCTTGTAAATCACCATCGGGATCAAGTGAATCGTAGTAAACTTTATTGAATTCGAGATTAACCACCTCCTGTTTTGTGTCATCTCCTAAAGCAAAAAAACTTAGGAGAACTATTGATAAAGCTATAAATCCAAAAAGTGCCCTCTTCATTTAAATCACCTCCCTAAGTAGATTTTTAAAGAACGGCTTTTTATTTTTACAACAAATTACAAAGCTGTCAATCAGATATGTAGTATACTTACCTAAAAAACTTGCTACTCTTGTTGTATGATTTCTCTTATTATGATTTTTTTTGCTTCAATTTCGCTTTTCCCAATAACTGAGTCTTTGGATTCTAGTAAATATATATTGTCAAAATTGTTCAATTCGGAAAAAGTCATTGGTAAAATCTCTTCTTGCCTTTCTCCGTCTTTTGAATATATAATTTTCCTTTTAATCAGTTCTGTTTCGGGAATAATTCTAACTTTTATTTGTTCTGATAAAAATTCTTTTGAAGGATCATCTATATTAAAAGCGGGCTTTATTATAACTGCTTGTTCTTCGGGCAAAACCTCTAAAATTATCGCCTTGGCAAGGAATTTTTTTCTCTTTTCTGAAGAATCTATAGAATTCCCACCGGTTTGTTTGAGATTATTTTCTGTTTCTTGCATTTTCTTTTGATAAAACTTTTTTATTCCGTCGGATTGCTTAAGCAAAGAAATCTCTCCTGTGACTAGGCCGCAAAAAAAAGCCACCAATAGCATTGAGATTGTCAAAATAAGAAGAGATATGAAAAGTCCCTTTGTCTCTCGAAACATTTTGTAGAACATATTTTTTTATTAATAATTGCCTGCTTAAAACTTTATTATATTGTGCACCAAATAACCATTGGCGAAATAGTTATTAGGCGCTTGATCAAGCTCAAAGTTATATACGGTAATTTTTTCTTGTGATTGTGCTCTTTTCTCAACCCTTACCCATTCTAAGTTTTGATTTAGCAACCACATTCCCGGAACTACATCTTTTGCCTGTAACCAGATTGTTTTTCCTTTAGCATCCTTTACGTAAAGCAAGTGGTTCCATGTTACTTTTAAAGTAGCACCATCGGCTAAAGAAAGCTTAAAATAGTCAAAATCCGTATGCACAGTAGTGCGCACTACTTCTCTAGGAAGAATTTTCCCTGAATCAATGTCAAAACTTAAAACTATATCTCCTTTTTTAATATCTCCAATCGGTCTTGAGCCGGTGGGGGTTGAAATCAGGGTATCTCCAGTAAAACATCCTCCACCGCCGCCAATACTTTGACAAACACAATTTTTACAGTATTCTCCTGATTTACAATCTGAATCACTCTCACATTCTGCTCCACATCCAATATCACAACCTAAATTGCTTATATCTTCTTTGCAGTCACAATTATCACACCAAAAATCTCTAAAAACAAGATAGGAACCGTTGCAGTCAAAACCCGAGAAACCACAATCGGAATTTCTCTTACATTCTGCTCCACATCTATAATCACATCCGAGATTTTTCTGCGATGTAGTCTTCCAAATACAATTATCATTACAAGTTTCTGTAACTCTAACTAGTTCCTTTCCATCACATGTGGTATAAGAACGCGTCTCTCCCTCGTCACATTCTGCACCACATTCAGCTTCACACCCTATTTCGTTTGCATCCTCTACACAAGTGCACGACTGACAATAATAATCTATAAAATACATTTTATTGCCTCTACAGTAATATCCTGCGCTTTTACATCCTAGAGATACCGGAATACTCACATCATCAGTGATATGCAATATTTCAATCCGACATTGAGCGCCACAGTCAAAACTACAACCTTCAACAAGCTTCCAGCGATAGCACCCACCCAATAACTTACATTGATACAAATTATATCCTCGACATTTTTGTTCGCCTGGCGAACATTCATCATCGCATATTACTAAGTGCCCCTTTCGAACAGATGTATTATTTGCTGATTTTAAAATATATCCTTCCCCGGAAATTATTACGCTTTTGCCGGGGTTAAAAACCAAAGATGAATTTCTTTCCATTGTGATTGTCGCCTTGATAATCAAATCTCCACTTTCTACTCCAGTTCTTTCTCCTTGAGGAATATAACAATCCGAAGAAATAGTTGTGTTTCCACTAACCGGTAAAGGACATTGAGTAGCTGCCTCAACCGCCATGGGTACAAAAAGTTCTTTAAACCTCAAAAGAAAACTTTCAGAATGCTCGCTTTTTAGAAAATGAAAATATGTTTTTAAATGAGTAATTTCTCCCTTTGTATTTTTTGCTTCAAACAATAAATCTACCGCTTCACTTTTTGGAAAATCTTTAACAATCCAATAACCTACCCATTTACCTGAGAACTTATCACCCTCCACTAACCGAAAAGGAATAGTAATGCCTTTTTTGTTCGGATCAATTATCACTACTACTTTTTCGATACCTTGTGGATCTTTTGCCCATATAAAGAAATATTGTTTTTCTTGAGATCTCGCACCATAAAATGGATTTATTATCAATCTGTTAAAAAATTGTGGGAAGTGATCATTTTTTGAACTAATATAAAATATTTCCCCTCTTTCTCCT
>JAGHAC010000043.1 GCA_021161645.1 bacterium | reverse complement strand
TTGAAAAAGCTATGAAAGGAAGATATTCTGGGAGGCATATGACTGTATATGGACATATTCTTCCCAAAGCAGGCTCTATTGCTCTTTGGTACAAAAGGTCAGTTAATTTATCTGATAAAGCAAAACATAGATTAAAGATTATTGACTGGTATTACCTTCATGGAGAGAATATCTCTCTAACCTCAAGGCATTTTGGAATTCAAAGGTCTACTTTAAGAAGATGGTTAAAAAGATTAAAGAAAGAAGGTTTGGTTGGGTTAAATGATAAATCACATAGACCTTATCATTTAAGAGAACCTTCTACTTTACCCGAGATACAACTGAGAGTGGTTAAAATCAGAAAATCTAATCCTTATTGGTCTAAATACAAAATATCTGCATACTTAGAACAACAAGAAGGTATTAAAATTCATCCAAGCACTGTGGGTAAGATATTAAAAAGAAAAGGTCTTATCAATAACAAGATATCTAAAAAGAAGAAAAAGGCAGCTTTATCTCCTAAAAAGAGATATCCAAAAGGGTTAATTATTAAAGAGCCAGGGGATTTAATTCAGATAGATACTAAATATTTAACAGGAATTGGTGGAAGAAAACTCTATCAGTATTCGGCTGTAGATGTATTAACTAAGATAAGGGTTCTTTCTGTATCTACTAGTATCTCTTCTAAACAGGCAAAGAGTTTTCTTTTTGATTGCCTAAAAGAGTTTCCTTTTAGAATTAAGTCAATTCAAACAGACAATGGTTCAGAGTTTTTAGGCTTCTTTGACAAAGAACTAAAAAGATTAAATATTCCTCATTACTTTATCTATCCTCATTCCCCTAAACAGAATAGTTATGTTGAAAGATCTCATTTAACAGATGAATATGAGTTTTACAGACAGGGTATGATGAGGTCTTCTGTAAAAGAACTATTACCTTTGTTAAAAGAATGGCAATACAAGTATAACTATTTAAGACCTCATCAGGCTCTTGGCTATTTAACTCCTATGAAATACCTAGAAGAATTTAAGGCTAAAAAAGGTCGGATTCCTACAAGAGATTATCTAGTTTTACAAACTTAATTTCCTCTTCTTGGGTGGTCAATATCTATCGTAACCTAGACATATATCGACATCTCATATCATATACTGATATGTCAGATTCCGAATTCCGAAATTATTTCCGATCTAACACCGCTATCGTTTCAACCTCTGGAGTTTGGGGAAACATATCTATTCCAATAATTTTTTTGAGGGAAAAATTTTTTAGCTGAGAAATATTCTGAGCCAAGGAATGTGGATTGCAGGAAACATAGACCAATCTTTGAATTTTAGACTCATTTAACTTCTTGATAATTTTAGATCCAAGGCCGGGACGGGGTGGATCCACAATAACCGTATCATAATTTAAGTTATCTATCTCCTCTGCTCTGCCTTCTTGAAAATTTACATAAACATTGTTTGCCATAGCGTTTAATTTCGCCATTCTTACTGAGTCGGAAGAAAGCTCAAGAGCATCTACTAAATAATGTTTTTTGGCAAGAAAGATAGCAAAGGTTCCTACTCCGCAATAAAGATCTAATATCTTTTTTCCTTTGACAAATTTAGCAACTATCTTTAAAAGAGTTTCTAACTGATAGGAGTTGCTTTGAAAAAATGTGTTAGGATGAATAAAATAGGTTATACCTAAAATTTTCTCCTGAATAAATTCATCGCCGAAATGGTATGTTGGCGCTCCAAAAGATATGTCTGAAAGTTCAGGATTAAGAGAAAAATAAAAGGAATGGGCAAAATTAAAATATCGTTTCAATTTTTCCTTTTCTATTTCTCTTTTGGCAACCAGATTTACCATTAATTGACCGGTAAATTTCCCTTCCCTTAAAATAAGATATCTTAACAATCCTTTGTGACTTTTCAAATCATATAAAGAGATCTCTTGTTCTTTAAGTAATTTTCTTAATTCTGCCAAGCTTTTTTTGGCATTATTTCCAAAAAGAGGGCATTCATCTATCTCGACTATCTTATTCCAAAAACTCCTCTGACGAAACCCGATTCCCTGTGAAGAAAGAACGATATCTATTCTTCCTCTGTAGGCAAACTGTTTAGGAGAAGGAAGAACTTTTATTTTCCTCTTGAAAAGATTTTTCAGTTTCTCTCTTTTAAACCTGATTTGGTCTTTATAACTTAAGTGTTGCAACAAACATCCACCGCATTTTTCAAAATAAGGACATTTCGGCTTGGCTCTTTTTTTAGATTGACTAACAACCCGAAATTCCAAGGCAAAATTTTTACCTTTCTTTCTTTGAGTTTTCTCTACGAAAACTTCTTCCCCAGGAAGAGTATATGGAACAAAAACCTCTCTTTTATTTAAAAACCCAATTCCGAATCCGCTATCAGCAAGCTTTTCGATTCTTACTTTCATCTTTCCATTATTTTACCATTAAAGATGAGAATAAAAAGACTACCTCACTTAAGAGTGAGGTAGTCCAAAGTTAGGGTCTTTGTATTATTTCACTGCTTCTTTAAGAGATTTACCTGCTTTAAATCTGGGAACTTTAGCGGCAGGAATTTTAATCGTAGCTCCGGTCTGAGGATTCCTACCCATCCTTGCTTTTCTTTTAGCAACCCGAAAGGTTCCAAAACCTGTAAGAACGACATCTTCACCTTTCTTTAGCGCCTTGGTAATTTCTTCTAAAAAAGCATTAAGACAATCGCCTACAGCCGCTTTTGAGAGATTTGTTGAGTTGGCTACTGCTTCAATTAAATCTTGTTTAGACATATTTTAAATTTAGATTGATTGAGACGACCTTTTGCTTGAAACACAAGCTTATTTTATTATAAAATAATTTTTTATTATTTTGAATACTCTATAGCTCTTTGCTCGCGAATCACCACTACCTTAATCTCCCCTGGATAATTTATTTCCTCTTGAATTCTCTTGGCAATCTCTTTGGCTAATTTCTTTGCCTGGTAGTCATCTATTTCCTCGGACTTTACAAAAACCCTTAATTCTCTCCCTGCCTGAATAGCGTAAGCTTTTTCAACTCCCTTAAAAGAAAGAGCTATATCTTCTAAATCTTGCAATCGTTTAAGATAGTTTTCTAGGGTATCTTTTCTTGCTCCTGGCCTGGCGCCAGAAATTTGATCTGCTGCCTGAACAATCTGTGCTTCAATGCTTGTATAAGGATATTCTTCATGGTGTGACTTCATCGCATCTATTACTTCTTTTTCTACTCCAAACTTCTCTAAAATTTTAATTCCTATTTGCACATGAGAACCTTCAACCTGATGATCTAAGGCTTTTCCTATATCATGTAAAAGACCTGCCTTTTTTGCCACTTTTACATTAGCTCCTAATTCCTCTGCTATCATTCCTGCCAGATGCGATACTTCTATTGAATGCAAAAGAACATTTTGTCCAAAACTTGTTCTGAATTTAAGCCGTCCAAGAAGCTCTACTAATTTTGGCGGTAAATCCAAAACCCCTGTCTCAAATACTGCTGCCTCTCCTGCCTTTTTGATTTCTTCTGTCACTTCATCTTCTGCTCTTTTAACATATTCTTCTATCCGTGCGGGCTGAATTCTTCCATCTTCTATTAATCTTTCCATTGCAAGTTTTGCTATATGGCGCCTAATAGGGCTAAAACTGGAAAGAGTAATTACCTCAGGAGTTTCATCAATGATTACCTCCACGCCTGTTAATTTTTCAAAGGTCCTGATATTCCTGCCTTCTTTTCCAATAATTCTCCCTTTTGTTTTATCAGAAGGAAGAGATATGGTAGTAATTGTTGATTCTTGTGCTTGAGATAAAGCCAGTCTTTGAATAGCAGTAGCCAGAATCTTTTGAGCCTTTTCTCTCAGTTTCTCCTGCCCTTCGTCTTCCAGTTTCTGCATTTTCTCTAAAAGTTCCTCCTTTGCTTCTTCTTCGACTCTTTTCAGCAATTCCTCTTTTGCTTCCTTAACAGAAAGCTTGCTGATCTCTGAAAGTTTCTCAATCTCTTTTTTAACAAGCTGCTCTAATTTCGTTTTTATCTTTGTCAGCTTGTTCTTCTGTTCCGCTAACTCCTCTTCATTTTTCTGAGCCTGAAGAATCTTCGATTGAAGAATTCTCTCTCTTTTCATCAAAGCCTTCTCTGCTTCTAAAATTTCTCTTCGTCTTGTTTCCTCTTCTTTTCTTGCCTGATTAATAATCTCGTGAGCTTTCCTTTGAGCTTTATCAATAACTTGCTGCGCTTTTCTCTTTGCTTCTTCTACCTTCTGTCTCAATCTCGCCTCTATCGTGCCCTGTCTTTTTTTAAGCAGAGACGCTCTGATATAATATCCCAGAATAATTCCTACAAAGACCCCAACTATTTCTACACCTAAGAGAAATAGTTGGTCCATATATTTATTGGTAATTCTTCTCTTTTCTCAAACTACCAATGCTTAATTTTTAAATGGCTCGTAAGTAATAATAGCAAAATTCCTTGTTTATGTAAAGCAGAAAGCAAAAATGCCCCTCGGGGGCATTTTTGCTATTTCTTTGACTCAATCACCTCATCTACTAATCCGTAATCTTTTGCCTCATAAGCGGAGAGATAAAAATCTCTATCCGTGTCCTTTTCTATTTTCTTTAATTTCTGACCTGTATGTTTTACCAAGATTCTATTAAGCCGATTTTTTAGTTTCATAATCTGTTTGGCAGTAATTTCTATTTCTATTGCCTCACCACTCACTCCACCTGCCACTTGATGAAGAAGAATTTCTGAATTGGGAAGAGCAAATCTTTTTCCCTTTTCACCCGCGGCTAACAATACCGCCGCCATTGATCCTGCCAAGCCAACACAAACAGTAGAAACGGGACAATCAACATATTGAATAGTATCATATATCGCTAAACCAGCCGTTACAGACCCTCCGGGGCTATTAATATATATCTTTATCTCTTTCTTTGGGTCTTTGCTCGCTAAAAACAAAATCTGAGCAATTACTAAATTTGCTACCGCATCAGTAATGGGACCAGCCAGAAATATAATTCTATCTTCTAAAAGGCGGGAATAAATATCATATGCTCTTTCCCGCGCCCCGGTCTTTTCGACAACTGTAGGTATTATAGGCATAAGTTAATTTTTATTTTTTAATTTTTAATTTTTAATTATCTCCTTGCTCCAAATTTTTTGCCATTTTCTCTAATAATTCAAGTGTCTTTTTGTTCTCTATTCTTTCCCTAGTATAATTAACCAAAGTTTGGGGGTCAATGACTTTTTCTGCCTCCTCTGGAGATCTAAATTGAGCAAGAAATCTGTTTGCCTCTTCTTCTATTTCTTGATTGCTTGCTTTTATCCCTTCCTTTTTTTTGATTTCCTGAAGAACCAGAAACTCCTTAATTTTCTTTATTACCTCCGGCAAGAGTGATTCCTTGAGTTTTTCTTCTGAGAGATTCGCCTGTTCTAAATACTTCTCGAAACTTATTCCCAGCGTTTTGGGAATTCTTTCTTTTAAATCGTTTATTGTGTTTTCCATTTCCAAATCTATCAACATTTGAGGAATTTCTACTTCTGATTTGCTGGCTATTTTTTCAAGAATTTCCGCCCGAACTCGCTGACTTTCAAGATTCTCTTTTTCTTTTTTAATACCTTCTTTAATATTTTCTCTCAACTGCTCTAAATTTTCAAATTTTCCGAGGGAGCGCGCCCAATCATCATTTACTTGAGGCAACTCTACTCGCTGGATTGACTCTACTTTTATTTTCAACTTAATAGTTTTCCCTGCTAAATCTTTGTGAACATGGTTTTGAGGAAAGGTAAGCTGAACTTCCTTTTCCTCTTGCTGCTGCATTCCTATTAAAACTTCTTCTATTCCAGGCAAAAGATGTCCTTCTCCTATAATAAGTTGGTCCCGCTGTTCTTGGCCCCCTGCTATCTCTGGCGATTGATAAGAAAATATCACAAAATCGCCTTTTTCTGCCGGGGTTATTTTCGCCGAAAACTTGGCTCTTGATTTCTGAATCCACTTAAGAGTATCTTCTATCTCTGAATCTTTTATTTCTACTTGTCTTTTCTTCACGCTTGAGGCAATCCTTTTATAGTCAGGTAGTTTAACCTCAGGTAAAACAGTTACTTCAATTTTTAACTCTACTGGATCTCCCCAGTTCTTTTTAATAATATTCACCTTCGGACTTCCGATAACCTCTAAATCATTATCCTGTATTACCCTTTTGTAAATTTCTTGAATCTTAATATTTATTGCCTCTTCTAAAACCACATCTTTCCCGATTTTTTCTTGTATGATTTCC
>JAGHAC010000004.1 GCA_021161645.1 bacterium | reverse complement strand
CAACTTTAGCCGAAATTTTAGAAAACCCCAAAAACCAAAAAATTCTTGAAAAATTTAATGTTCCCTGTCTTACCTGCCCTTTTGCCCAGCTTGAAATGAACAGTTTAAAGCTTAAAGAAATTGCTGGAGCTTATGGAATTGATCTGAAAAGTCTATTAAAAGAACTGAACAAAGAATAAAAAAATAGGGCGATGTTTAACGTTGCCCTTTTTTCAAAAACGGCTGGGGGTCAGAGATGATAGAAAATTAAGAAGAAATATTGCTCCGACCCCCTTTTGACTGTGGGCTCCCGCGGTATCACCCAGCCGGATGAAAGCCAAACTTTGATTTTCATCCGGCTGGGACCGGAGGTAAGCCCCAACCTTATCTTGTAAAGAACTTACATCTATATTATATCAAATTAGTATAATTTTGTCAATAATAAATAAAGGACCCCGATTTCTGGCAAGGAAATTCCGGAGCAAAAAATCTGGTGGGTGTCCGCATAGCAAACCCGCAGGCTTGCTAGATATAGGACTCCCTCTGGAATTGTAGTGCCGGAATCATACCAGAAATCCGGGGTCCTTTTTTATCGTATCTGAAATAAAAGCTGAAGTCAAAAGAATTTTTTCACAACTTAAAACATAATATCTTCCTCTGCCCTTTTGTAATCATGAATTTCTTCTGGCGCAAACCAAAATTGAAGTTCGTGAGCCGCTTCTTCTGGAGTTTCAGAAGCATGAACTAAATTATGAATGGCTCGTTTATCTCTATTGGCCGCAGTAGCATCATCAACCGAGAAATCTCCCCTAATTGTTCCCATTTCAGCCTCAGCAGGCATAGAAGAGCCAACAATTTTTCTTACCATATCAATGGCATGAATCCCCTTAACTACCATTTTGATTATAGGACCCGAAGTCAAATAATCTATCAACCAACCTCTTACCATTTTCCCTATTTCTAAAAGATCATCTGTGCCCAATTCTTCTTTAACATCCAAACCGTAATCTTGATAATTTCTTAGAGTCTTCTCTCCTATTCTTTTTAACCACTTCTCATCTTTTGGATAGTGTCCATCTACCTGTTCTTTTGTTGCCCAAAACATCTGAAGAGCAATGATCTTCAATCCTCTTTTCTCAATACGGGAGGTTATCTCCCCTATTAATCCTCTTTTAACTCCATCGGGCTTAATAAGAAGAACGGTTTTTTCTTCTTTTGGATGAGACATATATCGCCTTCATTAATTGTTGATAAAACTTTTATATCATATTTCTTTAGCCTTTCCAATACCTCCTGATGCGGAAATTTATATTTATTATTTTTTCCTGCAGAAATTACTGCCAGAGATGGAGAAACTACTGAAAGAAACGGGTCGGAACTGGAATACCTGCTTCCATGATGCGGTATTTGCAAAATATCAGAATCTAAATTTATCCTCTGATCAATAAGGTTATATTCTATCTTGTCTGTAATATCTCCGGTGAAAAGTATTGTATCTTGATAAGAATAAAATTTAGAAACAATAGAAGTATCGTTTATTTCTTTTATGTCTTGAAGAAAATCTTGGGCTGGCCAAAGAATTGAAAGATAAGCATTGTTTGTTAAATAAATTTTCAAGCCCTGGTCTGCGATTTTTACATTTGCTCCTTCTTCTTTTATCAAATTCTGCCATTGCTTAAAAAGTGAAGTATCTGTTTTAGCGCCTGTCCAAAGAATGTTTTTAACCTGATAATTTTTTAAAACCTCAAGCAATCCGTAAATGTGATCTTTTTGGGGGTGAGTAAGAATAATTAAATCTATGGTATGATCCCAAAACGGCATCTCACTGCTTAGTTTTTCTAAAATTTTTTTGTCTGGACCGCCGTCTATAAGGATCTGCTGGTTTTTTTCTGTTTTTATAAAAACTGCGCTCCCCTGCCCTACATCAAGAAAACATACCTTGGTAAATTCTTCTTGAGAATAATAATAAACCGCGTTCCAAACAAAAAAGTTGGAAACAAGAAGAATTAGCAAAAGAATAATTCTTCTCTTGATACTTCTCATTGTTTTGAGAAAAGTAAAAAGCCCGGCTTAGCCGGGCTTTTTACTTTTTATCTTCGGAAATCTCGTCTTGGTTGTCGAGGTCTCATTGGTCTTGCTTCTTCAACTACAACATTTCTGCCGTCTAGTTCCTGACCATTTAAAGAAGCTACTGCGTTTTGGGCTTCTTCTTCTGTAGACATTTCCACAAAACCAAACCCCTTAGATCTTCCTGTAGCACGGTTGAGAATAATCGTTGCCTCCTCAACAGTTCCTGCCTGAGAGAAAAAATCTTTCAATCCGTCTTCAGTAGTATCGTAAGAAAGATTTCCCACGAATAATTTCTTACTCATTTTGAATTAATATTTGATTGTTATAAGAGAACTATAAATTCCTCTTCGAGGCTCGACCGCTCAGCGAACACTGAGTACTTTCCTCAACTCTGAATTATACACTTTTATCACTTTTTGTCAAACAAAAATTATGACTATCCATTGATATTACATTTCATTTCTTTAAACAAATTTTGCCGTCCATGTCTCTGCCTTTTTTAACTCTTTTGGAGTTCCTTCAAACACAATTTTCCCTCCTCTATCTCCGCCCTCAGGTCCTAACTCAATAATCCAGTCCGCTTCTTTTAAAAACTCGGGGTTATGTTCGATTACCAAAATAGTATTTCCTTTCTCGGTTAATCTCCTTAAAACAATAAGAAGTTTTCGCACATCTTCAAAGTGTAGACCAACGGTTGGCTCATCTAATATATATAAAGTTTTGCCTGTGTCGCGTCGAGTAAGTTCGTGTGCCAACTTGATTCTTTCTGCCTCTCCTCCAGAAAGCGTGGTAGCGCTCTGACCAAGCTTCAGATAACCCAATCCCACATCACACAACAACTGGAGCTTATTCTTAATTTGAGGAATATTGGAAAAGAACTTCTTCGCTTCTTCAATACTCATCTCCAAAACATCAGATATGCTTTTACCGTTATATTTAATTTTTAAAACCTCGGGAGCAAATCTTTTTCCTTTACATACCTCACACTCAACATAAATGTCGGGTAAAAAATACATTTCAACTTTTTGAAAACCCTCCCCCTTACAGGCAGGACATCTCCCTGCTTTAGTATTAAAACTGAAATAAGAAGCGCTATAACCTTTTAGTCGAGCCTGATATGTTTTGGCAAAAATTTGACGAACAGGACCAAAAACTCCTGTATAGGTAGCTGGATTTGACCGAGGAGTTCTTCCAATGGGTGCCTGATCAACCAAAATAACTTTATTTAGATGTTCTATTCCTAAAATTTCTTCATACTCTCCTGGCTGTATTTTCTTTCTATGATGAATTTTTCTTAACAGCGCTTTTGCCAATGTCTCGATAACTAAAGTGCTTTTTCCTGACCCAGAAACTCCAGCCACACAAACAAATCTCCCCAAAGGAATTCTAAAATTTACTTTTTTTAGGTTAAATTGACTTGCTCCTCTAAGCTCTAACCATTTTGTTTTATTATTGGGAGGAAGAGAAGAATATCTAGTTTTAATTTTTAGTTTCTTGGCAATATAAAGCCCGGTGAGAGTTTTTGATTTCTTAAGTTTATTATATGGGCCTTCAAAAACAATCCTGCCTCCAAACTTACCTGCCCCGGGACCTACCTCAATAATCCAGTCGGCATTGGAAATTACTTTTTCGTCATGCTCAACTACGATAACTGTATTCTTCTGTTCTACTAATTGTTTTAAGGCTTTAATTAACCTTTCTATATCTCTTTGATGAAGACCAATCGTTGGCTCATCTAAGACATATACCACCCCTGAAAGTCCTGATCCAAGCTGACAGGCCAATCTTATTCTTTGATTTTCTCCTACTGAAAGCGTTGTCGCCTCTCTTGCAAGATTAATATATTCTACCCCAACATCTATTAGAAACCTTAATCTTTTTAAAATTTCCCTCAAAAGAGGTTTTGCTATCGTTTTATCTTTCTGAGAAATTTTTTGAGGAAGAGATTTAAAAAATTTAATCGATTCTTTAGCCGACATTAGACAAACCTCATAAATATTTTTTCCTGCAATCTTAATCGAGAGCGCTTCTTTTCTCAACCTTGCTCCGTTACATTTTGGACAAACAATTTCTGTCATATATTTTGAAATCTCCTCTCTTATATATTCTGACTCGGTCTCATGATACAATCTTTCCATTTTGGGAATCACGCCTTCATAATTTGTAATACCTGAAGCATCTCCATACAAAATTATCTCCTGAATCTGTTTGGGTAATTTTTTAAAAGGGGTATTCAAGGAAAAACCTAACTTCTCTGCTATTTCTTCAAGCGCCCATTTTTGATGAGGAACACTTAACGATCTTAAAGAAAACCTACTTAAGGAAAACCATGGAAGAATTGCCCCTTCTGCCAAAGATAAATCTTCGTTGATAATTAATTTCGGATCTACCTTTAAGAGTTTCCCTAAACCTTGACAATAGCTACAAGCACCATATGGATTATTAAAGGAAAAAATCCTCGGCTCGATCTTGGGAAATGATATCCCGCATTTGTCACAAGCCAAAAGTTGAGAAAATGTTTCTTCTTTTGTTTTGTTGCCTTCCTGCCAAACCACATTTATTCTCCCCCTTCCTATTTCCAGCGCTTTTTTTGTGGAATCTAAGATTCTTTCTTTTTCTTCTTTTAAAATTTGTCTCAGTTTTTTATTTCTCTTTGCCAGCGCTCTCCTTTCTTGTCTCGTTTTTTTCTTACTGTCCACCTTTGATATTTTATAATCCTTTAAAGAAATTCTATCGACAAGTATCTCAATGTTGTGAAATTTATTTTTATCAAGAGTTTTGTTTTGAGCCTCTTCTATAGGATAAAGAATTCCGTCAATTCTAACCTGAGGCCAACCTTCTCTTGTAATCTCTTCAATTACTCCTTTGTGCTCGCCCTTCTTGCCTGTAATTACCGGAGCGAATATCGACACCCACCCCATTTCCGCAAAACGCGATATCTTCTCTGCTATCTGATGAGGAGTTTGCGAGGTAACTTCCTTCCCACAATTAGGACAATATGCTTTTCCAATATGAGTAAACAAAAGGCGCAAAAAATCATAAATTTCTGTGATCGTTCCCACAGTAGATCTCGGATTTGAAGAAATTGTTTTTTGGTTTACGGCAATTGTTGGTGACAATCCTTCGATTTTTTCAACATCGGGTTTTTTAAATCCTCCCAAAAATTGCCTTGCGTAGGCAGATAAACTTTCCAGATACCTTCTCTGCCCTTCCGCATAAACTGTGTCAAAAGCTAAAGATGATTTTCCAGACCCGGAAATACCACAAATAACTACCAATTTATTCTTTGGGATTTTTAAGCTGATATTTTTGAGATTATGAACTTTTACTCCTTTTAACTCAATAAAATTTTTTTCCATATCCTGTTTAGAGTTTATCGTTTAAAGTTTACTGTTTTCAAATCATTTATTATATCTTTATTTGCTAAATTTTAAAAGAGTTTTTAT
>JAGHAC010000013.1 GCA_021161645.1 bacterium | reverse complement strand
GGCTGTTTTTAATTTACTAAAAATAAAATAATGTCAAGCGCAACTCTTGAACTTGACAAAAGATTGTAAAATTATTATCATTTTCAAAGAATCTTTAAAACCTATAGGAGGTGGCTGGAATGAGAAAGTTGGTAGGAGTAATCATTATCGTAGGTATTTTCGCGGTGGTAGGAATGGCTGATTATCTTCACCTCAATGTGGCAGGACCAGAAAACTCTTTTGTGAGTTTATCTGGAGTTGCAACCTTTGAGCCTGCACCCTGCTGTTTGAATGTAGTAATGTTTGAAAGCTCGACTTATGATAATTTTTATTGGCTAAATCTTGGTCTAGGATATGGAATAAGAAACGACTCTCTAACTATAGGTGGAGGAATCGGGTTTGTAGGACAAGCCATTGGACCATTTTTCTTTACTAGCTTCTATAACCAGTACATTTCATTTCAGATGCGAGGCATCACAGGAATTTCACCCTGTTACTCTTGTGTCAACTCCTGGGATCTTGATTTCTTTTTCGCACTACATCAGCCGTGTCCAATCGCACTTGAACTACAAGACAGCAATATATGCAACATTCGATTTAAATTCTTCGATATTAATGCCGGAATTTGCGGTTTTCCTCCTCTGTTAATTATCGTAGGATGTGATACACTTGTTGATCAAGCTCAGGGCTATATCGGACTAAGGGTAGAAAACCCCCAATTCCAAGCCATAGGAAAGTTATACCTTGATCCCTGTAGAATTTCCTGTTACTCTCCTTCTAGACCAAGCCTCGGACTCACCTTCAACTGGCAATTTTAACGACAAAAGCGCCCTCTTGTAGGGCGCTTCTTTTTTACTGACTAATTTAATTTTCTCGCCACTAAAATAAATCATGTATGAGCTACCATTCTGTCTTTTGGGCGCATACTTTTCTCTTCAATTTTCCATCCTCTTTGAAGAATTTCATACATTCCTTCAAAATAAAAGAATTTTGTTTTATCAATTTCTTTTTTAGTTCTCAACATTTGTTGAACCGTGGGATTATAAAGTATCAAGATGCCTCCCGGCTTTAAACTCTCTACTACAGAATCAATAACCTTTCATACTTCAGGCAAATCTAAAACGACCTTATCAAGATTTCTGTCTTCTTTTTTTATACCCTGTTTACATATATCTCTTTCTCTGAGGATTAAATTTTGAGACAATTTACCAAAATAATTTTTGATATTTTCTTTTGCCCTCTCCAAAAATTCTTTTCTGCGTTCATAAGAGATAACTTTTCCTTTTGTCCTGTTTTAAATTTCATGTCTAATCAAAAATTTTTAAAATTTTATTCGGCGTTCTTCTGCCTTTAATGATTTGAATTTTATTTTGAGGAATTTTTAAAAAATCAGCAATCAATTCAATAACTCTTTCGTTTGCCCTCCCTTCTTTTGGTGCCTCTTTTACCCAAACATTTAACTTATCTTTATCTATCTGTAACACTTTTTCTTTTTTTGATTTTGGAAAAACTTTTACTTTGATTAACATAACTTCTGCAAAATCAAAAATCTTTCTCTTTTATATTGGTCTTTTTCAAAACCATAGCGATAGTTATGAAATTTTATTCGTAATATTTTTTCAACCTTGCTTCTTTGTAGAGGATCAAGCTCCATAAAGAGATACCCGAAACATTTAAGGTGTTTATCAATTTCATTTAAAAGTTTTTTTATAAAAAGCAAGCCATCTTCTCCTGCAAACAAGGCATATCTGGGTTCATTTTTCAAAACCTCTTTATCAACTTCTTTGATTCTTTCCAGAGCCACATATGGAGGGTTTGCTAAAATGAAATCATATTTTTTGTTTTGAATTAAAGAGAACATATCGGAGCAATATACCCGATATCTCTTTAAAGAAATTCTGTTTTTTGCAAGATTAATTCTTATTTGCTTGATCGCTTCTTTATCAATATCCACAAAATCTACAAAAGCTTTTTTGGTTGCTTTCAAAACAGCAATACCAATACATCCACTCCCGGCAAAAATATCTAAAATATCAACCTTATTATTATCTTTTTCTCTTTTCTTAATTTTTTTAACTGCCTCTCTTGTCCAAAATTCTGTTTCTTGACGCGGAATAAAAACCTTATGCGATATATCTATCTCGCAATTTAAAAAATTAACAGAATTTTTTTCTACTGCCCTTTTTATATCTTTTCCTTTAAAATTTCTTTAAATTTTTTGGAGAGTTTAGAATTTGCAAGTTTTTTACCCTTTAAAATAATTTCTTCGTATGTCGATCTGTAGGTCTGATAAAATATTCCTATCGGAATATCTCCTTTACCATTGGCATAGTCCCATTCTCTGGCTCTAGTAAGCGCCTCTTTGTAATTGGAAGAATTATGATTTATATCTTCCAGTTTATAAATTTTTTCATTATAAAATTTTGCTGGATTAAAAAATGAAATACAGGGCTGTAAGACCTCTACAAAAGAAAATCCTTTATGTCCAATTGCTTTCTTTAAAACCTGTTTGAAATGAGTAGGGTTACCTGCATAACTTCTTGCCACAAAAGTTGCTCCGCTTGTCATCATTAGTTCTATGGGGTTAAAGGGTTTTTCAAAGCTTCCCTGAGGGGTAGATTTTCCTTTAAAACCTACGGGAGAAGTAGCAGTATATTGTCCTGTGGTCAAGGCAAAAACTCTATTGTCATGAATAACTACCGTAATATCAGTATTTTTTCGAGCAGCAGAAACCAAATGAGCTACTCCCTCGTTATAAGCATCTCCATCTCCTTCAAATCCAATTACTTTTAAGTCGGGATTTGCCAGTTTGATACCGGTTGCCACTGGTATTACTCTTCCATGAATTGAATAAAAACTATTGGTGTTAATATAATCAACAATCTTAGCATGACACCCAATACCGCTTACCAAAACAAAATCCTCTATTTTACTCTCCTTTTTACTTATTTCCAAAATCACCTCTTTAACAACCGCTTCTATAACAAAATTAAAACATCCCGGACACCAAGTATTCTGAGCATAAGTATCAAGAACAGAAGAATCTATTTTATTTCTTGCCATATTTTTTTAATTAATTCATCGGTAGTAAATGGACGAGCATCATATTTAAGAATTTTTCGAGTAATATTGAAACCATTTGATCTCAAAATGCTTGCTAGTTGTCCAGTAGAATTATTTTCAACATCAATTACTTCTACAGCATCATTAAAGATTTTTTCTAATTCCCATTTAGGAAATGGCTCTAAATACAATATCTGGACAAATTTTATTTTTAATTCTTCCGCTACTTCTTTCAAAACACCTTGTGTTGACCCCCAACCAACCAAAACTATTTTACTTCTTTTATTGCCATATATTTTAACCGTTTCTTTTTTCTTTAATTCTTTAACCAACGTCTTTTTCTTCTTTGCCCGCTTCTCTATCATCTTTTCTACCTTCTTAGCCTCTTCAATAGTAATTCCATACTCATCATGCTCATAACTTGTTGCTTTAACAATATTATTTTTAGTTCCTGGGAAGGCTAAAGGCGAAACTCCGTCTTCGGTCAAAAGATATCTTTTATACCCGCTTTTCTCTTTCCATAATTTAGGTTTTTCCATTTTTACTTCTCTTAGATCTATCTCTGTAGAAAATGTGCTTTCGCTTAAATGTTTATCGCTTAAAATAATCCCGGGCATCTGATATTTCCAAACTAAATCTAAAACTTCTCCTGTCAAATAAAACGCTTGATGAGTATCGCCGGGAGCAGCAACAATTCTTTGGAATTCTCCATGACCAGCGTTCAAGGCGAATAAAAGATCTCCCTGCATTGTATAAGTAGGCACGCCTGTAGAGGGTGCTGCTCTTTGAGATAAAACAAACAATATTGGAATTTCTGCCTGCCCAGCTAAACTTAGAGCTTCGTTCATTAAAGCAAAACCTCCTCCAGAAGTTCCTACCATAGATCTTACTCCAGCATAAGCTGCTCCTTCTGCTATTAAAACAGCGGCAATTTCACTTTCTGGCTGAACTATTTTAACTCCTAACTTATCCTCATACCTAGCAAAAAAGTGAAGAATGCTTGTTGCCGGGGTCATTGGATAAGCAACATAAAGCTTCAGACCTGCTTTTGCCGCTCCTAAAGCTATTGCTTCGTTACCCGTCAAAAGAGGTTTTGGAGATTTTCTTAATCTTGGCAAATTGATTATAGTTGGCGCTAAACCATATCCAATCTCTGCAGCCCAAATATTTTCCTGTTGATAATCTTTAAATACTTCTTTAATAAGTTGTTTTACTAATCTAAAATTTATATTAAGAATTTTTGCCGTAATTCCTAATACCAAAGTATTTTTTGTAAATATGGGTAATTTCTGTTCTTGAATAATTTTATTCATTGCAATCTTTATCCCTCTTTTGTATTGTGCTTCTTGAGAATCATAAACTATAACTGTTTCCTTACTTATTCTTTTTTGATGAATTTTTAAAGTATCCTGATTAAAAGCAAAAAGAATATCAACCTCGTCTTTATGAGATTTGACAGGTTTCTTGGCTGCTCTAATAATAGAAAAATTGTGGCCTCCTTTAATCAGCGAGGGATAATCTTCATAAACAAAAACATTCCACCCATAACGATTAAAAAGCCGAGCTATTAGATTTCCTCCCTGCTTAATTCCCTCGCCTGCTTGTCCCCCAATAAGAATAGAAATTTCTTCCATACCAATAAGTTTAATTATATTAAGATATTTTTTTCTTGTTTTCTCTTCTAATAATGCTCCAGTGGTATAGATAGAGAGGTAAGCCCACAATTATTAAAGACAGATTAATCGAAGCATCTCTTTGTCTTTTAGCAACCAAAGGGTTTATTTTTTCATTTTTTTCTTTTGTTTCTTTATACTCCTTGAGAAAGTCTATCAAAAGCTGTTTTTCTTCTTTGCTTAATTCCTGATCATCCTCAGATAATTGACTTATTTTTTCTAAAGAAACAGGGGCTGGCGGCAAGGGATAGTAATATCTAGGTTGCTGGTCTGCTTGAGTAAAAACAAAAGTTTTCAATCCCATATCAATAAAACGAATTGTCCCAATTATCACAAGCACTAAACCTAAAGCAGAGAAGAAATACAGATAGATTGTTCTTAAAATGCTCATTGAATTAATTAATAATAATTTATTATAACCTGATTTTCTTATTTTCGAAAGCGCTATATTTTACTCAAAAGTCTTCGAAGGTTTTTATGGATGAATCCGTTGGAAAAAATAAGATCGCTTCTTCTAATCTGCCAATCTTTTCCTTGAAAATCAGACACCTTGCCTCCTGCCTCTTGTATCAATAAAACTCCTGCCGCTACATCCCAAGGATCAATTTTGGTAGTAAGATATCCATCGACTCTCCCGGCAGCAGTCCAGGCAATTTCAAGCCCGGCCGTTCCTATCTTTCTTAATTCTGTAACTTTTGGATAAACGACAGAAAAAATATTGGTAATTCTTTTTTTGGACTTTTGATTGCCTTCACAATAAACAAGATAGCTTTCTTTTAGCCGTCTTATTTTGGACACTTTAATTTTTTTCCCGTTAAGATAAGCACCATTAAACTTTTTGGCAAAATAAAACTCGTCTATTGCCGGCGCATAAATAACAGATAAAAATGGCTCTGACTTTAAGCATAAAGCAATACAAATAGAAAAAAGTGGATTATTGTTAGCAAAATTGCCTGAACCGTCAAGAGAGTCTACTATCCAAAGAAATTCCTTCTTCTTTCTTAAAAAGCCCCCTTCCTCGCTCAAAATAGAATGATCGGGGAAATTCTTTTTTATCTCAGAAACGATAAGACGATCGATAATTTTATCGTATTTAGTTACAATCTGCTTTGATGTACCGCGTAAAGAAATCAGCTTGTTTTCCTTTTTGAAATAATAAAGCAACTCTTTACCTGCTTTTTTGGTTAATTTCTGAATAAACTTTTCCACATCCATAATTTTCAAGAGTTAAGCAGGATTTGGGCTTCTTTTATCAAAGAATTAATCTTAGAAGAAGGAAGCCCCGTTTTTCCTAATAATTTTTTCTTGCCTAATGTCAAAACATCACCTGCCAACATTATTTTTTCTTTTCCAAAAGTTTCCAAGAAAATAGGCCTAAAAGAGGATAAAATTGTTACCGGATAAAGTTTTTGAGACTCTATTAAATATTCCAACCCTTTTGGCTTTGGATACCGCCATCCCAGTAAATCCATTTCTCCTATACATTTAGAATATCTAATTACCTGACTGGTAAATTTTGCATTGGTAACCAAAATCGGCCTGAGTTGATATTTTGAGAATTGCTTCAGATATCCCTCTTTAAGATCAAGAAAACGCGCCCAATGCTCCAGGGCAATCTTTAAATCAATCCTTTCTCCTTGATTCATTCTGTACTTACACTCCCCTATATAAATTAAATCTTCTTTTTTTGCTAAGAAATCAATTTCGTATCGAGCACATCTCCCTTTAAGATAAAGATTAAGAGAAACATCAAAACCTAGTTTAGAAAAGATTTCTCCAATATATTTTTCAAAAGGAAAACCGTTTGGTCCCAGTTTTCTAATTCCTTCCTTTAAACTAAATCTTAAACTTGCCTTAAAATCTTTTTTGTTAAGCAGTTGTTTAACTTTCTTAAAAATCTCGGTTGTTTTAATTCCTGGATAAATTTCTTTTTCTATTTTCTTGGCTATCTCAAAAGCAAGGTTTTGAGAAGCACCTGCTCTTTTAGCACTTCTAAAAACTTTATGAAAGGAAAATGGTTCTTCTTCTCCGCGAGAATTAATTACATAAATAGTTTTCATATTAAAATTTTACATTATATTTGCCATCTTTTGAGCTATTTTGATTTGAACTTTCTTAATTGCCTCATTAAAACATTCTTTCAATACTTTCTCTTGATCTTCTTTCTGAAGCTGAGGATTAAGCACCACTTCTTCTATTTCTAACTTTCCGTTAAGGACTATTTTTGTTCCCTGCTTTTCTATCTCTACTCTTTCTTCTTGAAGAGCGTTATGTAATTTTTTGATTTGTTGAATTTGTTTTAATTGCTCAAACATAGTTTTTTGTTTATTGAATTAAATAAGGATTTTTCTTTTTAAGGACTTTTAAAGCTAAATCCAGCCTCAGAGGGCTTCCTGCATAAAGAGTAAATAATACCTCCCTTCTTTTTACTTTTTCTCCTGTTTTTTTGTGGAGATAAATGCCTGCTTCTTTTATATAAGGTGCTCCCAAAATTCTACAGATCTCTATAAGATTTTTGTTATGAATTAATTTTATTCTTCCTGATTTTGGCGATTTAATGTCAATTTTTTCTCCTGAAAGCCGGATATCCTGTGAGCTAATTTTTTTCTCTCCTCCCTGAGTTGAAACTATCTCCTGAAATTTTCTCAGTGCCCTTCCTGAACATAAAGAATCTTTTGCCATTTCAAATCCTTTCCCTGTTTTTACTTTTCCAGAAAGCTCTAAAATATAACCTGCAAGCTCTAATGCTCTCTTTTCCAAATCTAAAGGTCTATCTTTTTGTTGCTCTAAAACTTTAAGATCATCTCTTATCTGAAGCGCCGGGCCTATCCCTTTGCCTATTGGTTCTCGAGCCTTATTGACAGAAACTTTAATCTTTATTTTAAATCTTTTGGCAATATCTTCAAAAATTCCTTTTAATTGGTCTGCTTCCTTCATATTCTTGACCTTAGCAAAGGGATTAACCGGTATATCAACAACTAAATTTTGAATACCCAAAGCAACTTTTTTTGCCATAATACTTGAAACCATTTTGGAAAAAGATTCAATCATAAGCTGGCTCGCTACCTCAATAATTCTTGCATCGGAAGGAACAATATTTCCTGTTCCCCAAACAATACAGCCTTTTGTTTTGTTAACAATACTTTTAAGTTTTTGAACATCAAAAGAAACTGGAGCAATCGTCTCAAAAGTATCAGCTGTTCCTGAGGCAGAGGTAATTGCCCGGGAGCAGGTTTTTGGAATAAATATTCCATAACTTGCTACAATGGGCACAATAATCGGAGTAGTTTCGTTACCAGCAAGTCCGCCTACTGAATGTTTATCAGCCACAATACCGGAAAATGTCAATTTATCCCCTGTCTCAGCCATTGCTTTTGTAAGATAAAAAAGCTCTCTTGAAGATATTTTTTCGAAAAATGAGGAGGCAACAAAAAATGCTACTGCTACATCATTTAATTTTCTTGAAACAATATCTGAAACAATTTCATATACTTCTTTATAGCTAAGCTCCTTACCGCTAAGTTTTTTCTGAATTGCCTCCAAAGATTTGGGCTTACCAAGCAAAGAAATCTCTAAAATCTCTCCTGTTTCAATAGAAAATCTTTCAGCAAGGTCTTCAAAAATACCTATCTCTCCTCTTTTTACCAAAGTATCGGTCACATCAACATAGCAACCTATAGATTGCCCTTTAAGATGAATTACCAATCCGTCTCCGGGCCGAATACCTAAACTCTGACAATCTTTTTGATGAATTAACACAATCCAGGCAACCCTTGTCTCTATATCAATAACCTTTGCTGAAAACTGAAAATTATTTTTTTTCATATCCCCAATGCTCTAATGCTAGTTTTAACTCTTGATAAGTTTGAGCATATCTGTTTAAAGGAATGCCCTTTGTTACCGCATCTATTGCCTGATAAACGGCTCTAGCACCAGCCGCTGACCCTAAAGGATGACCATGAAGCCCTCCTCCAAAATTTATTACAAGATCCTTGCCCAGAATCTTAACTAATTTTTCTACCAAACCCGGATGCAGCCCTCCTGAAGCTACTGGCAAAACCGGTTTAAGTTTACCAAATTTTGAGCGAAGAAAATTATTAATAGAAACTACCTCTTCTCTGTCCCCCTCCATCTTTCCTACTACTGTCCCTGTATGTAACTCATCAATTCCTGCTAATCTTGCTATTTTGGCAACCACTAACATAGAAATTCCCCAATCTTTGTTTCTGGTAAAAGCAGAGTGTCCTGCCCGATGACCATGAATAATCAAACCAAAGTTTTGATTTCTTAAATACTGAAGCGCAGAAAATCCCGAGGTAATAATATCCACCATTACACATCTGCCACCTAATTTTTTAACCAAAGCTGCTCTTTTTATCATTTCATCGGCTGGAGCTGTAACATTAAAAACAAATATCTTTCTGCTTTTAGATTTTTTTTCAACGGAATTTATCGCTTTAACCATCTCTCTTACTCTTTTTTCAAATCTACAAAAAGACATATCTGTAAGAGTTTCATCATCTTTAATAAGATCCACACCGTTGCTAAAAATTTCGTAAGCCAGTTTTGCTGTTTTTTCTGGAGAAAGTCCGACTTTAGGTTTAATGATACAACCAATAATAGACCTGCGATGTATTTTATATAATTTCCTTATCCCTTGCAGTCCGATCTGTGGCCCTAAAAAAGAATTAATATATCTTGGAGAAAATTCGACATCTTCAAGGCGAAGTATTTTTATTTTTTTTAAAGAAAAAATGTTTCCGGATATAGTAGAAAGAAGCTGGGCAATATTCCCCTTCTCAAAAAGCTGAATAGGATAGGCAATTTTTACCACTGATTTTTCCTTGTCTAAATATACGATTTTTGCTGCTAATTTCTGAAAAATTCCTTTTGTTAAGGTTGTTATTTCTGTCCAAGTTCCTACAGATGATTCCGCCGCCAACTCCTGAGCAGTTTTGATAAAATCAAAACCCTTTTGGGGATTCATCTTAAAAGTAACAACAATATCGTCCTTTGAGGGTTTCTTATTAAGATTTAAATAAGAAGATTCTACCTTATTAGCCATGGATAATTTTTTTTAACCTCTCTTTTTATATTAGCGGGTGAAATAATTCCTGCTTCACAAATAATTCCTTTGATATATTGGGCAGGAACTATATCAAAGGCAAAATTAATAATTTTAAGACCTTTTGGTGCCCTTTTCCAAATTTCTTTCGGAGATCTTTTTTCTATTCTAATCCAAGATTTGGAATGAAATTTCAAAAGAGTGGAAGCAATATAAAGAGGAACTTTTTCATAATATGAAGCCAGCCCTATACCGAAACTACCCACTTTATTAATAATAGACCCGTCAGGCAAAATAGCATCGCATCCAATAATTACTTTATTCATCGTCAACCTTCTACCCGAATGTCTGGAAATTAAAAAGGCGGCTGAAGAATCTACAACCATTGTTACAGGAATATGATATTTAATTAAATTCCTTGCCGTAATATGTCCTTGAAATAAGGGGCGTGTCTCAGTATTAAAAACATAAAAGTGTTTTCCCTGCTTTTTTGCTCTTTTAAAGCCTTCCTCTACGGTAGAGGAATGACAATGAGTAAAGATTTTATCTTTGTTTTCAATAATTTTGACTACTTGAGAAGCAATATTTACTTTAGATTTTTCTATTATTTCTAAAATCTCCAAACTTGACTTTTTTAATTCCAATTTAAGTTCTTGAACATCTTTTGCCTTTTTTATTTTATAGAAAATAAACTTCGCGGCATTCTGGGCTAATGGTTCAGTAGGCCGCGCTGAGAGTAAATCTTTTGAGGCGCTGTTAAGTTTCTTCAAAAGCTCCGACTTTTTGTCAGTTTTTATGCTTTCGCCATATTTCTTTATCGCTAAAACAATCGCTCTTGCCACCTGAGTTGCTCCCTGAATTTTCTTAAGCTGAACAATCTCTTTTTTTGTTTTTTGAATTACGTCCATATAGGCAATTTCTATTATATGGCAAATCTCTCAGCTTTACAATTAAAAAAAGTGACCACAAAAATCACCCCCTTTCTTTCTTAAATGTAGTTTATAATTTCTCAATATAAATTCTCCTCTTTGTATTAAGCCGAGCTATCCACAGAGAAAATTTTTAATTAAATAAATTATTAATAAATGTCCCGGATAAAAAATATAAAAGAAATATTTTGGTAGTTTAACACGCAAAAAATTAATTTTATAAATAAAAACAAGAGACAAAAGAGAATATATCTGTAACCAGTTTCCTGCTATTAAATAAATGTACAAAAGAGAATTTAGAACAAAATAAGGAACCTGATATTTTGCCTGGGAGAAAACAAAAAAATCTAAAATCATCAAAATACCATACCACTGATACTCAACAAAAAACGACAAGGGAATGATTAAGTAAAAATAAAGATATTTTTTATTTTCCCAAGCCCATAAAGCCCAAAAACCTAAAGCCAAGGTAAACAATATGTTAAGTGTCCAGCTTCTTGTTAAAAGATAATAAATGGGCTGGGTTAAAATACCAAAAATTAAAAGGCGCTTGATGTATCTTTGTATGATCAAGCGCCATTGAAATAACTCCCACTACTTTCAAAAAATCGCTGTTTTCTTTTGAAAGGTTCATTATTTTTTAGCTAAATTTTCTCTGGATAGTCGGTGGTAATAGCATCAACTCCTATTGATTTAAGTTGATCAATTTCTTCTTCGGTGTTTACTCCCCAAACATCTACTAATAAACCGTTCTTGTGAGCTTCCCCAACAAGTTCTTTATTAACCGAGGAGAAATGAGGACCAATAATATCCACTCCTGCTCTTTTTGCCAAAGAAATCATTTTTTCTGCCGGAAAATTTTCTTTAAACCCAAGAGAAATCTTCAAACGAGGATTTATTTTTCTAATCTTTCTTGCCACCGAAAAATATTCTGTAGTAATAATTGTCTGTTTTTCCATCGCGCTTCTCTTTATGGCTTTGTTTACTTTATCTTCTATTCCTTTCTCTTTAATATCTATTTTACATCCGCATTTATTTTTTAAAATTTTAAGCGCTTCTGTAAGAGTTAAAATAAAATCACCGTTTTTATGGGTGATCGTTTTCAGTTGCTTTAATGTAAGATTTTTAATCTTACCTTTGCCATTTGTTGTTCTCTCCAGTCTATCATCATGAAATACTACAATTTTTTTGTCCTTAGTTTCTCTAACATCAAATTCTATAATTTCTGTATCTAAATAAATGGCTTTCTCAAAAGCTTCTTTGGTATTTTCTAAAGCATGGCCTGATGCGCCTCGGTGAGCAATTTTCAGCATATTTATCTTTTCTTATATGCCATTATTCTAGCAAGATAATTCTTAATTGAAAATAAATAACTTATCCACACTAAGATTTAGTCCTGATATTCTAAATTATTTACTCTATTCCATGCGTTTTCATCCAACACAACTAATTCCTTCTCTCCTATAACATAAAGATAATCATTAATATATATTGCTCTCTTCAGATTATCTATCTTAATCGCCTTCAAGAGTTTTAGATTTTTCTGATTGTAATCAAAGATATAGCCACCTCTGCCTGCGGGAATAAAAAATATTTTATGTTTCTCATCTAATAAAAATGCGTGGTGATTGTTTAATATTTCTGACCAGTATTCTTTCAGAATATACTTAGATATTTCCTGAGGGTTGGCAGCATCAGAAACATCAAAAAGTGATATCTTTACATTACCCCCTTCCCTGCCTATTCCTAAAATTAAATTGTTCTCTATGGGATGCAAATATGAAGAATAGCCGGGAATTTTTAATTCTCCTCTAACTTGTGGGTTTTGAGGGTTTGATAGATCTATTACAAAGAAAGGATCTATTTGTTTAAAAGTTACTACATATCCTCTGTCACCCAAAAACCTGACCGAATAAATCCTTTCCCCTACTCCCAAGTCTTTAATGGCACCAACAATATTTAGTTTTTCGTCCAGAACATAAACATCATTTTTTTCTTCTCTTTGGGTATTAAATCTAAAATAATAAGGGAAGAAAAACCTTCCTATAGTAGTAGCAACTCGAAAATAACCACTGTTTTCATCTAAAGAGAATTGATTAATGATATGCCCCGGGACCTCGCCAGTAGCTTCTATTACAAAATCTCCCAAAGAAATTTTTATGATGGCTGTTTTTTCTAAATCTCTGATATGTTCTTTCCAGTATTTTTCCATTCTGTTTTCTAATTCATTTTCTACTTTCAAAGCTTCGTCCTCGTCCAGAGAAAGCTTAAACCTTCTTAAAATAATCTCTAGTTCTGTCATCTTTGCTTGAGCGCTGATATCATATCCGTCCAGCTTTTTAACTTTTTCTATAATCTCCGAAGGAAAAATATCCTCCCCTGTTTCTAAGATAAAGTTTTTCATAAAGAAAAAAACATCTTGATAGGAGGGATATGTAATGTAAAGATTATTTTTCGACATATAAACTATTCCTTGACGCGAACCCAGAAAAGTAATACTTCTTTCCCTTTTACCCGTCTGTGGATCAATAATAAAAGAAGTATAACTAACTGTAGGATCAAAAAGAATTTGAGGATAGTAAATGTCGGCACATTTGACAGAGATAACTTCATCGTTTATCTCTAATGGCTTGATTGGACAAGGATTGTAATCATATATCGAGGTGCCTGTAACCAAATATAATTTATTGTTATATAACCTCGCCCCTACAAGATAGGTTCTCTTTCGCAAAGATATTTCCCATTTCTTTTCTGGTTTTTGAGGATCTGAAACCTGATAGCCGTAAATTTTGTTGCCAGAAAAAATAATAAGAAAATTATCGGCTAATAAAAGTTGTCCTTGTTTATCTATGGAACTTAACTCCGCCAGTTGCTCCGGAGGAAAAGATTTAATAATTCTTGTTTTATAATTCCATCTCGGAGGAATAATGGTCATTTCTTCTTCTTCTGGAAAAGCCTTTTCTTTCAATAAGGGTATCGGCTCAATCCATCTATAGTAACCTTGAGAAGAAAAATATATATTTTTTCCATCTGTTTTGACAATATCTGGTTCATCTATCCCTTCAACTTGAATATTGGTTTGAGAAAATCTTTCCGGCTCCTCTGCCCCCGCGGCTGATTTTTCTTCAGTAGAAAAATTAACTTCCATCTGAGGTAGAAAATCTCTTATGCCAGAAATCGACGAAAGATAATCTCCCCCGAAAAACGATTTTCTTTCCTGAATAAAATTCCGTAATTCTTCTTCTGAAGAAAATTTCCCTAAGGAAAATTTATTGTCAGAAAAACCAAATTGAGGACAGGGTTTAAAGGTTAAAAAGCCCACAAGCAGGGCGGCGATTATTCCAAGAACCAGAAAAGACAAAAATACTCTGGCTGGTTTATTAAAAATATTTTCTTTCATAATTTAAGTTAATTTTATAAGGT
>JAGHAC010000008.1 GCA_021161645.1 bacterium | reverse complement strand
TCGTTATCCCAAATCAGAAACAACTACAGCTGATTTTGTGTATATAAGAATGCATGGGCCCGGAGCTTTATTTGCTTCTAAGTATTCAAAACAAGATTTGAAAAAATTGGCTCAAAAGATAGCAGAATACAAAAAACAAGGAAAAGATATTTTTGTATACTTTAATAATGATTTTTATGGATATGCAATTGATAACGCAAAAGAACTTATAAATTTAGTTAGTTAGGTTATATAATAAAAATATGGAGAAAATAATTATTTCTACCAACGGCAACAATGAAATTATTGATATCACCCCAAAGATTAGAGAGATAGTCGAGAAATTTAATCTTGAAGAGGGTGTTTGTTTGATATCCTGCCCCGGGTCTACTTGCGGTATTACAACAATGGAGTACGAAGAAGGGCTAATCGAAGATTTAAAAAAGGCATTAGATAAAATTGCCCCAGTATCTTCTGATTATTTACATTGTCAGAAATGGGGAGATTGTAATGGATATGCTCATATAAGATCTGCAATAATTCCGCCATTTTTAGCAGTGCCCATTGAGAATGGGAGTTTAGCATTGGGCACTTGGCAGCAAGTAGTTTTTATAGATTTTGACAATCGACCCAGAAAAAGGGAGATCTATGTTACTCTAATTAAAAGCCTTAATAGCAAGAAAAACAATGATTAATCAAGAGATAGCCAACATTTTATATGATATTGCCTATTTCCTTGAGATGGAAGGAGTACCCTTTAAGCCTTATGCTTATGAAAAGGCAGCGATTACATTGGAGAACCTTGAGGAGGGAGTAGATAAAATTTATTTAAGAGGGGGGCTTAAGGCGCTTGAGCAAATTCCTGGAATTGGCAAGAGCATTGCTCAGAAGATCGAAGAGTATATCAAAACAGGAAAAATTAAGTATTATGAGGAGTTCAAAAAGAATGTACCGGTCAAGATAGATGAATTAACCGCAGTAGAAGGAGTGGGCCCCAAAATGGTAAAAGTTTTGTATCAGAAATTGGGCATAAGAGATCTTAAAGATCTGGAAAAAGCAGCAAAAGAAGGAAAGATAAGGAATCTTCCGGGGTTTGGCGAGAAAACAGAAAAGAATATCTTGCAAGGAATAAGGTTTCTTAAAAAAAGCGGCGGCAGATTTCTCTTAGGAGAGGTTTTGCCGATAGTAAGGGAGATTACCTCTATATTGTCGAAGTTAAAAGAGGTAGAGAGAATAAATGTTGCCGGTTCATTAAGACGCAGGAAGGAAACCATAGGAGATGTTGATCTTTTGGTTATTGCCAAGGACGTCGAGAAAGTAATGGAAGTTTTTGTGAATTTGCCTGGCGTAACGAAAGTTTGGGGCAAGGGCAAAACAAGATCTTCTATTAGGCTTGAGCAAGGCATAGATGTAGATTTAAGAGTTGTTCCCAAAAAATGTTATGGCTCAGCGCTTCAGTATTTTACTGGTTCCAAAGAACATAATATTGCTACTAGAAAAATAGCCATTGATAAAGGGTTAAAACTTAATGAGTACGGCCTTTTTAAGGGCAAAAAAATGATTGCTGGAAAAACAGAGGAAGAAATCTATAAAGCCTTGGGAATGGAATGGATTCCTCCAGAGATGAGAGAAAATAGAGGAGAGATCGAGGCGGCTCTTGCAGGTCGACTTCCCAAAGTTATTGGATATGATTCAGTTAAAGGAGATCTGCACTGTCATATCAAATGGAGGGGTCGAGATGGCGGATCGAACACAATTGAGGAAATGGCAGAGATGGCAAGGGAAATCGGACATAAGTATTTAGGTATAGCAAGCCATACAAAAGCTCTCAAAATCGAACATGGGTTGAACGAAAAAGAGTTAAGAGAAAGAGACAAAGAAATAGAAAAGTTAAATTCAAAATTCAAAATTCAAAATTCAAAATTCACCATCTTGCGGGGTTGCGAGGCAAATATTTTAAAAGACGGATCGATCGACATAAAAGACGAGGCGCTCAAAAAATTGGATTATGCAATTGCCGGCATTCATTCTCATTTCAAAATGTCAAAAAGAGAAATGACCGAAAGAATTATTAAGGCAATGAAAAATCCCTATATTAACATTATCTCTCATCCCACAGGCAGAATTTTAAAGAGGAGAGACGAATACCAGATTGATTTTGATAAAATACTAAGAGCGGCAAAGGTTACTGGAACTGTTTTAGAGATAAATTCTTTCCCCGAGAGATTAGACCTCAACGATATTCATATTAGAAGAGCAAAGGAGGAAGGGGTAAAAATGATTATTAATACAGATGCTCATCAGAAGGATCAGTTAAGGTATATTGAGTTTGGTATTGCTCAAGCAAGGCGTGGTTGGGCAGAGGTTAAAGATATTGTTAATTGCTGGTCCCCTAGAAAAATGTTAGAATTCTTTAATAAGAAGTCAAAAAGGTCGCACCTAAAACTATAAACGATAAACTTTAAACTATAAACAAAAATATGACTGTCAAAGAAGTTCAAGTTGATCAAAATTTATGTATTGGGTGCGGTAGTTGTCAGGCAATTGCCCCAAAAGCATTTGAACTCAAAGATGGAAAATCTTATGTTAAAGAAGGCTGGAAAGAAGAATCAGAAGAAAATATTAGGGCGGCAAAAGAGAGTTGCCCGGTTCGGGCAATTTTCTTAACCGAAGGATAAAAAAGATTGAAGCATGCCAATAGAAAAGTCAGCAGGTGCGGTAGTTTTTAGAGAAAAAGAAGGTAAAAATTTTTACCTTCTTTTGCATTATCCCGGCGTTTCTCACAGGTCAAAAAAAGATTATTGGGATTTTCCAAAAGGACATATAGAAAAAGGAGAAACAGAAATAGAGGCGCTTAGACGAGAGATTTTTGAGGAAACAGGCATAAAAGATATACAGATTTTAGAAGGGTTTAAGAAAACAATAAAATATTTTTTTAGGTGGCAAGGCAAGACAATATTAAAATTTGTTGTTTTTTATTTAGCAAAAACAGAAGAGGAGGAGGTGAAAATATCTTTTGAACATATTGGCTTTGAATGGTTATCATTTGAAGAGGCGCTAAACTGTCTTACTCACAAAACAGCTAAAGAGGTTTTAGAGGAAGCGCATTATTTTCTAATACAAAACAATCAGATAAATTCTTAATCTATGAAAACCAAGCCTTTCAAAGATAGGGTTTTGGAGGTAGTAAGAAAAATTCCTAAAGGAAAAACTTTAACCTATAAAGAGGTAGCTGTTTTAGCAGGGAGGCCGAGAGCATGGAGGGCGGTTGGAAATATTTTACATAAAAATAGAGATAGCGAGATTCCCTGTCACAGGGTGATTAAGTCGGATGGGAATCTTGGAGGATATAATCGAGGGAAAAAGACCAAAAGAAAATTGTTAGAATCAGAAGGAGCTATCTAGCTTTCCTTAACTTAAAAGCCCTCAGATCGCCTCCCCGAAGGGATTTGACCCGAGGGCAATTTTTATATTAGTCCTTTATACAAATCTGTCAAGAGAAGTTATCCACAGTTTCTATTTTTCTCTTATCTCTTCTACAATATTCTCAAAAACTTGCGGATGTTTGTTCGCCAACAGTGCTAAAATTTTTCTGTCTAGCTGAATATTTTTTTGTTTGAGAAGATGGATAAATTTACTGTAGGAAAAATTGAGCTCTTTGAGAGCAGCTGATATTTGGCTTTGCCACAATCTTCTTTTCTCTCTTTTTTTAACTCTGCGATCTCGGTAAGCATAGGTCCATGCGTGCAAAAGCGCTTCTCTTGCTAGCCTTAATTTGCTTTTTCTTCCCCATCTGAAACCTTTAGTGTGTTCTAAGATGTGTTTCCTCCTTTTTGTTTTAATTGTTCCCCTCTTGATTCTTGCCATAATGAGTGGTTAAAACTTAATGATTATTTTTTGGGCGGAAAACAAAGATATTTTTTAATAATTTGTGCCTCTTCTTTGGAAACCTCGACCCATTTTCTTTTTTCCCTAATAACACTTCTTGGTTTTTTTGCTCTAAAATGATTTTGCCCGGGAATACGTCGCAATATTTTCCCGGTTTTTGTAATTTTGAATCGTTTTAATAAAGATTTTCTAGTTTTTGACTTCATGATTTCTTTTTAATAATGACTATTAAGCTACGGGGAGTTTTTTTAAGTGGCTGGTCTATATCAACCTCAATGTAACTTTTAAGTAACTCTAAAAATTTCTCTAACTTTTCTTTAGCGTAATTCGTTAGCGCCTTTTCTCTTCCGCGAAGAATCAGTTCTATTTTTACTTTGTTTCCTGCTTCTAAAAACTTTCTGGCTTGCTTTACTTTTGTTTCCATGTCGTGAATTGAGATATTAAACCGAAGACGTATTCCCTTTACTTGACTAGCCCGCGCTCTTTTCTCCTTCTTTTTTTGCTGGTAAAGGTATTTTCCATAATCTATAATTTTACAAACCGGAGGGTTTGCTTTTTCAGTAATTAATATTAAATCAAGTCCTAACTCTTTGGCTTTTGTCAAAGCCTCTTCTCTTCTCATTACGCCAAGCTGTTCTCCATTTTCGCTAATAACTCTCACAATTTCAGCCCTTATTTGATTATTGATGAAATACTTTTTTTGAATGGTAAGAAATTTAGTTGTTGTTTTTTAAGACTTAGACTAACAATAGATAACAGGCAATTAGCAACTGATAACAAATAGCTGATTTTGTGGAGGTGGGGGGCATCGAACCCCCGTCCAGAAGTTTTACCAAAATGATTCTACGGGTGTAGCCTGTTTTTGTGAGGGTTCTAATTTAAAACAGGCAAAATTTAGAACCCCTGCCCTGAGTCAAGTTTTCGGCAGGTCCGCCTCCATTAAAGTTTTGGCGGATAAACAATCTCTCAGGGCTAAAGATTGTTGCCTATCCCGATAGTTGACGCCTTTTTCCTTATCGGGAGTCAGGAAAAAGACGGTCCCAATTACAAAGGGACATGCTTACGCATAAGCGTAAGCAGGGGTTTTAAATAAGTTGGCACTTATTTTGTTTTCGGGAGTTTATCCAGATCCCGGAACTGGGCCCGCACATTTTGGCAAAGAACTTCTGTCGAATCCTTTCACCCCCATTTTTTAAATCCTAAATCCTAAATTCTTTAATTCTCAATCCTCAATTCGCTAATTCGTAATCCGTAATTCGTTAATTTCTATTAATTTCCACAAATTTCTATAAATTTCAATAAATTTCTACCAATTTCCATCAATTTCTTTATCTCTATCAATTTCTATAAATTTCTTTTTTTAATTTCTCTTTTCATCTCCCTTTCTATTTCTCTTTTTTTAATTTTTTCTCTTTTGTCAAACTTTTTCTTTCCCTTACAGAGAGCAATCTCTATCTTTATTTTACCTCCCTTAATATATAATCTAGTAGGCAATAATGTCAAGCCTTTTTCTTGAGCTTTGCCGATCAAATACTTAATCTCACGCTTTTTAAGAAGGAGAGTTCTTGGTCTTTTAGGATCGTAATCTTTTGGCACATTACCTTTCTGGTATGGGGCAATATTAATATTAATCAAAACAGGCTCTTCTTTTTGAAAAACGACAAATCCGCCGCGGATGTTGGCTTTACCGGATTTGACTGCTTTTACTTCAAAACCCTTTAAAACTATTCCGGCTTCAAACTTTTCGAGGATTTGATAATTAAAGGAAATTTTTTTGTTTTCGGTAATAACGATCATTTTTTATAATAACATTTTTTTAATTGTTGGTCATCGAGAGAAGATAGACAAAAAGCATAAAAATTATTATTATAAGTTTATGATAAAAACACAAATTAAGCGCATTATTAAAGAAGAGTACAAAAATCTTTGTCAACAGCGAGAGGGATTGTGTGTTAAGGATCTTAGGGTAGAGATTTCCTATCCAATTCGCGAGAGATTTGGAGATTATTCTTGTAATATAGCGTTTTTAATAGCGCAAGCAGAAAAGAAAGATCCCGGCCAGATAGCAGGTTTTTTAAAAAAACGTTTAGAAAAAAATAAAACAAGTCAGAAAATATTTGCGAAAATAGAGATAGCAGGTTCAGGTTTTTTAAATTTTTATCTAAAAAAAGAGTTTTTGCAAGCCGAACTCAAAAAGGCTTTCAAAGAAGGTAAAAATTTTGGAAAAATTAATTTGGGTAAAGGAAAGAAAATACAAGTAGAGTTTATTTCAGCAAACCCTACTGGACCGCTTACTATTGGTAATGCTCGAGGAGGACCTTTTGGCGATTGTTTGGCAAATATATTAAAATTTGCAAATTATAAAGTAGAAAAAGCTTATTATGTTAATGATTGTGGCAAACAGATTACGGAACTGGGTAAGTCTTTATTGGGCGAGGGAAAGAAGTATCAAGGAGAGTACATTAAAGAGGTTAGGAAAAAGATAAAAACAAAGGATCCTTACCAAGCAGGACAAAGAGGAGCGAAAATTATTTTAGAGGAAATAATTAAACCTGCAGTTAAAAAACTTGGCATCAAATATGATGAATGGTTTTTTGAAAGTACATTATATAACTCTAGCCGGTTGAAAAAAACAATAGATTTGCTTACAAAAAAGGGATTGACTTACGAGAAAGATGGAGCAATTTGGTTCAAGAGTAAAAAATTTGGAGATGTGCGTGACAGAGTTTTAGTTAAAAAAGATGGATTAAAGACATACTTAGCAGGAGATATAGCCTATCACAGATATAAATTCGAAGAGAAAAAGTTTAACAAAGTAATCAATATATGGGGGGCAGATCATTACGGAGATGTTGCTGGACTTCAGGCGGGTGTATCTGCCTTAGGACACAAAGGTAAGCTGGATATTATTCTTTTGCAATTTGTTACTCTTGTTAAGGAAGGAAAACCAATTAAAATGTCAAAAAGAAAAGGGAGATATATTACTATGGAAGAGTTGTTAGAGGAAGTAGGCAGAGATGTTGTTCGATTTTTCTTTTTGGAAAGATCTGCAGACAAGCATTTAGAATTTGATCTCAATTTGGCGAGAGAACAATCAGAAAAGAATCCGGTTTATTATGTGCAATATGCCTATGCAAGAATTTGCTCTATTTTAAGAAAATATAAGGGTGTTAAGAATTTTGAGCCTCAAGGCAAGGAGTTGAAATTGTTAACCAGTCCACAGGAAATAGTTCTTATTAAGGAAATTTTGAGATTTCCAGAAATTATAGAGGAGATATCTCAGAGCTATCAGGTTCAAAGACTGCCAAAATATGCTTTGGAATTGGCGTCAGCATTCCATCAGTTTTATCATCATTGCCAAGTATTAACTGGCGATGATGATTTATCCAGAGCACGAATTGCCTTAATTATTGTTGCGAAAAATACCTTAGAAAACTTGTTTAAATTAATGGGTATTTCCGCCCCAAGAAAGATGTAAATAATATGACTTATCCATTTAAAGCAATAGAACAAGAAATAAGGGAGTTTTGGGAAAAAGATAATAGTTTTAAAAAATCTCTAAAAAAAGAAGGAGAAAATTTTGTGTTTTTTGAAGGTCCTCCCACGGCAAACGCTAAACCCGGAGTCCATCATATTCTGGCACGGGCATTTAAAGATCTGATATGTAGATATAAGACAATGAGAGGGCACAAGGTTATTAGGAAGGCTGGCTGGGATACACATGGATTGCCGGTAGAGCTTGCAATAGAGAAAAAATTAGGTATTTCTTCAAAAAAGGAAATAGAAAGGTTTGGGATAGGGAAGTTTAATCAGGAATGCAAAAAGTCTGTTTGGAACTATGAAAAAAACTGGGAGGACTTAACTAAAAGAATAGGATACTGGATCGACCTGAAAAATCCTTATATTACCTATACTCCAGAATATATAGAAACCGTCTGGTGGATATTAAAACAGATTAGCAAAAAAGGATTATTATATCAGGATTATAAAGTGGTTCCATATTGTCCAAGGTGCGGCACACCTCTTTCTTCTCATGAGGTAGCCCAAGGATACAAAAGAATAAAAGAACCAGCTATTTATGTTAAATTCAAAATTCAAAATTCAAAATTAAAAATTAAAAGTTCTGATAACATATATCTCTTGGTTTGGACAACAACACCCTGGACCTTGCCGGCGAATGTGGCTATTGCTATAAATCCGCACATTAATTACCTTCTTATTAAAAAGAACAATGAATATTTTATCTTAGCAGAGGCAAGAAAAGAGGTTTTGGGAGACGGCTATGAAGTAATAAATCGGTTTAAAGGAGAAGAAATAGTAGGTTTAGAATATATTCCTTTATTTGATAAAGAAGAATTAGATCTAGACTCAGAAGATGTAAGAGGGGCATACAGAACCCTTGGGGCAGATTTTGTCAGTACAGAAGAAGGAACAGGGTTGGTTCATATTGCGCCGGCCTTTGGAGAGGAAGATATGGAATTAATAAAAACTCAAAACTCAAAACTCAAATCTCAAAACCAGAAATTTCCAATAATTTTGACGGTGGATGAGGAGGGAAAGTTTAAAGAGTGTGTTAAAAGATGGAAAGGGATGTTTGTAAAAGAGGCAGATCCTCTGATAATTGAATACATAAAAGAAAAAGGAAAGTTATTTAAAGTTGAAGAATACGAGCATGATTATCCTTTTTGTTGGAGATGCAAAACCCCGCTTCTTTATTACGCCAAGAAAAGTTGGTTTATAAGAATGAATGAAGTAAAAGAACGGCTGATTGAAAACAACGAGAAAATTAACTGGATTCCTCCCCACATTAAAAAAGGAAGGTTTGGTGAATGGTTGAAAGAATTAAAAGATTGGGCAATTTCAAGGGAAAGATATTGGGGGACGCCCTTGCCGGTTTGGATTTGTAGAAAATGCGGAAATAGTTTGGTAATAGGAGGAAGGGACGATTTAAGAGAACAGAAATTCAGCACCAATCGATATTTTCTGCTTCGTCACGGAGAGGCAGAAAATGTTGTTAAGCGCATATATTCTTCATATCCGGAAAAACAAGAATTTCATTTAACAGAAAAAGGGGAGGAACAGATTAAAAAAGTTGCTCAGTTACTCAAAAAAGAAAAAATAGACCTTATTTTTGCCTCTGATCTTTTAAGGACAAAAGAAACAGCAGAAATTGTTTCAAAAACTCTAGGGCTAGAGGTTATATACGACGAGAGATTAAGGGAAATTGACCAGGGTGATCTAAATGGTCTTTCAATAGAAGAAGCAAGGAAATTTTGGGATCCCGAAGGCAAGCTTTCAAAAGAGGAATTTACTTTAGCAAGAATAAACAAGCCGGCACCAAACGGACAAAGTTTTGCAGATCTTCGTTGTCAAGTTTTAGATTTTGTTAAGGAATTAGAGAAAAAATACCAGAACAAGGCCATACTGATAATAAGTCATGAATCTTCCTTGCTAATGTTAGAAACAGCCCTCTTAGGGCTTTCCAACAAAGAAACTGCTCGTTGGAGAACAGAAAAGTCACTATCTGTAGGAGAGATTAGAGAAGTGGAATACAAACAGTTTCCATACAATGAGGAAGGAGAGTTAGATTTTCATAAACCATATGTAGATGAGATTAAATTTTTCTGTCCAAAATGTGGGGCAAAAATGGAAAGGGTTCCCGAGGTAATAGATGTGTGGCTTGACTCAGGTTCAATGCCCTTTGCTCAATGGCACTATCCTTTCGAAAATAAAGATTATATAGACAGAAAAGAACAATTTCCCGCTGATTATATTGCTGAAGGAATAGATCAAACCCGGGGTTGGTTTTATACTCTTCTAGCAATATCTACTCTTTTGGGATTTGGTCCTCCTTATAAAAATGTAATAGCCTTAGGCCATGTTTTGGACGAAAAAGGAGAAAAAATGTCGAAATCTAAAGGAAATGTTGTAGATCCTTGGGAAATGATCGAAAAATATGGGGCGGATGCTTTACGCTGGTATTTTTATACCGTTAATCAACCTGGTGACCCGAAGTTATTTTCAGAAAAAGAGCTGGTTCAAGCTTTAAGAAAATTTATAATGACCTTTTGGAACTGTTATCGCTTTTTAAATACATATGCCAGACAAGGTGAGAATTTCCAAAACCAAGAAAGAGAATTTCACACAGACAGCTTATTAGACAAATGGATTATTTCTAAAACAAATAAACTGATTTCAGAGGTTACCGTCAGGGTTGATAGTTACGATATTACTGGAGCAGCTCGTCAGATTGAAGATTTTGTTGTAAACGATTTATCACTATGGTATGTTAGAAGGTCTCGAAAAAGATTCCAAAATCCTGTTAATGAAATAGATTTTGGTTGGGCAAAACAAACATTGGAATATGTGCTTGAAACAGTGGCAAAATTATCTGCTCCTTTTGTGCCATTTTTGAGCGATTATATCTACCAAAAAACAAGCGATAGCAAGAAAAGCGTTCATTTGGAAGATTGGCCAGAAGCCGACACTTCCCTAATAGATAAAGAGTTAGAAAAAGTAATGATGTGGGCAAGAGAGATTGTCGCTCTTGGATTAAGGGTAAGAGAAAAAGCAGGCATAAAAGTAAGACAACCCTTATTAATAATAGAGATTAGGACTCCTAAGATAGAAATTGCCCCCGAAATATTAGATATAATCAAAGAAGAACTTAACATAAAAGAAATAAAACTTGTTGAGAAACCTACGCAGGGAGAAAATTGGATTCGAGAAGAAGAAGGAGAGCAATTTGTTAATCTTTTTACTCTTATTACCTCCGATCTTAGAAAAGAAGGAATAGTACGAGAATTAATAAGAATGATTCAAGATTTAAGAAAAAAACAAGAGTATAAACCCGAAGATATGATTAACCTTTACATCGAGTGCCCGGAAGACATAGAAAAAGTTTTTAGGGGTGCAGAAGAGGAAATCATAAGCCAGACAAAAACAAAAGAAATAATTTTTAAAATGTTAGACTCTTCAGAAGCTGAGAAAAAAGTAAATCTAGAAGGCAAAGAAATCAAGTTGAGTATTACAAAGATCACAAATTAATTAATTTGTGATAAGATATAAAAGTATGAGTATGTTTTCTCAGATAAAGGGTTTAGCAAGAGAGATGACAAAAGCTCTTAAGGGGGGAGGTGGTAGTTCTAGTTTAAGAAAAAGAGCTCCGGAACACAAAATTGTTCACTGGAGAGAAGAAAAACAGGCACTTTTTGGTGTAAAACCACATATTACGAGAAAGGAGTTACAAAAAACCTTCGAGAAATTGCCCGATAATATTCCCCATGTTGGGAAATTTTCTAAAGAAGAAAGGTTAAAAATTATAGAGGAGCTTTATCCTCAAAAAGAAGTAGGTACATTTGTAACACCATCAGAGTATAATAGAGGGATAAGAATGCTTAAAAAAACTTTGCGTAGAACAGGCAATCTTAGAAAAAGGCAGGAAATAAGAACAAAAATTAAATTTTTACAATTCTTAAAAGGAGAACAAAATGAAAAGTAAAATTATCTTTTTAATCTTTCTTCTCTTTGTGTGCGCTTTAGCGGCGGCTTTCTGGGTTTGGTCTAAAAACAGCTATTCAAAAGAGGTTTTAAAGATAGAAATAATTGCGCCCGAAGCCGCTCAAGCAGGAGAAGAAATAAAATATATTGTAAAGATAAAAAATAATGGCGATATAAGATTAGATGAACCACGGCTGGTTTTCGAATTTCCTTCATACACTATTCCCAAAAAGGGTAATTCTTTGCGGATTGTCAAAGAAAAGGAAGATTTTGACGGAGCAATTTATCCGGGACAAGAAAAAGTTTTTGAATTTGAAGGACAAATTTTTGGAGGTGAAGGCGAGGCAAAGGAGGCAACGGCTCTAATATCTTATAAGCCGAGCAATCTTACTGCCAAATATATTAACAAAACGAGCGCAGTTACCATCATTGAAAAGGTTCCTATTAGTTTTGATTTTGATCTGCGTTCTCAGGTAGACGCGGGCAGGAGTTTTGTTTTTTATATCAATTATTTTTCCAGCCTAGACTATCCTTTGAACGATCTCTCAATAAAGACTACCTACCCTGCTGGATTTAAGTTTCAGGCAAGTGATCCTAAAGGTATCGCTGAAAACGAATGGCAGATACCTGTTCTAAATAAAGCAGAAGGAGGAAGAATCGAGATAAAAGGAGTCTTGACCGGAGAAACAGGAGAACAGAAAGTATTTAAAGCCCAGCTTGGAATTTGGATAGGTAACGATTTTGTTGTTTTGAAAGAAATAGCAAAGAGCGTGGAAATTATAGAACCTTCTCTTTATTTAGATCAATTGGTAAACGGGGTGAGGAATTATATTCCTAAACCTGGAGAGATGCTTCATTACGAGATTATTTTCAGAAACATAGGAGACAGAATTTTTCAAGATCTATTTTTGGTGGTTAAGCTTAGAGGAGATTTATTTGATCTTAAAACTCTTAAAACTAGCGATGGCGAACCTGCTCTTAGCGACAATTCTATTATCTGGACCGGAGATAAAGTTCCGGAGTTGAATTTCTTAGAACCGGGAAATCAAGGGAAGGTGGAATTCTGGATTAAGACAAAAGAAAACGATGAAAAGGTTGAAATGCCTAAATTGGAAAACGAAATACTTTTAGGACAGAGTAAAAGAAACTTCTCTATTAAAGTAGTAACAAAAGCAGAACTAACACAGGAAGTTTTTGTGGGAGACGAAATTTTTGGTAGCGATGGTCCTCTTCCGCCTAAAGTAGATCAGGAAAGTTATTTTACAGTTATCTGGAGAATTAAGAATTCTTTTAATCCTCTAAAAGAAGCGAAAGTTAGAGCTGTTTTACCAGAAGGTGTAGAGTTGACAGGCGAAATGTTGCCTCAGGTTATTACTTTTGACCCTAAAACAAGAGAAATTTTATGGGATATAGATGAAATTGCGCCTCATCAGGGAGAGAAAGAACCGCTTCAGGTTGCTTTCCAAATTAAAGTGAAGCCAACAATTAGTCAAAAAGGAAAACCAATTCTATTAGTAAGGGAAGCGGAATTTACTGCTAAAGATAATTGGGTTAATCAAGATATAAAAGTTGTGGCTCCAGAAGTTACCATCTCTCAATTTGGAGAGGAAGGGGTAGTCCAATAAATATTATGAAGAAAGAGATCGAAAAAATTATTTCGCTTTGCAAAAGAAGAGGGATAGTTTTTCCCTCTTCTGAAATTTATGGCGGATTTGGGTCAAGCTATGACTTTGGTCCGCTCGGTATTGAATTAAAAAGAAATATCAAAAATCTTTGGTGGAAAGAGATGGTTCAGTTACATAGAAATATTGTTGGCTTAGATGCGGCAATTTTAATGTCTCCGAAAGTTTGGGAAGCATCAGGCCATCTTTCTGTTGGGTTTGCTGACGAGCTGGTCGAATGTAAAAAATGCCATAAGCGATTTAAGTTAGACGATTTTAAATCAAAAATTAAAAATGAAAAATTGAAAATTAAAAATTTGGTCTGTCCAGAGTGTGGGGGAAAACTTTTACCTCCAAGGAAGTTTAACTTAATGATGAAAACATTTGTGGGACCAGTTGAGGATGAATCTTCAACTGCTTATTTACGAGCGGAAACCTGCCAGGGCATTTATGTTAATTTTAAAAATGTTATGAGTGCGATGCGACTTAAACTTCCCTTTGGTATTGCTCAGATTGGCAAATCTTTTAGAAATGAAATTACCCCTAAGAATTTTATTTTTAGAATGAGAGAATTCGAACAAATGGAGATGCAATTTTTTGTGGCTCCGCCAAAAAGCAAATCAAAAATTAAAAATGAAAAATTAAAAATTTCAGTTCCCGCCCCCGCCGGCGCTTCGGCAGGCAGGCAGAGTGCAAAATTTAAGGATCCGGATGAATGGTTTGAGTATTGGAAAAACGAAAGGTTAAATTGGTATATAAAACTGGGGATAAAAAAGGAGAACTTGAGAGCGAGAGAGGTGCCTGAAGAAGAAAGAGCCCATTATGCTAAAAGGCAGGTAGATATTGAGTATAAATTTCCTTTTGGTTGGAAGGAGATCGAAGGGATTCATAATCGGGGTGATTGGGATCTTTCCAGACACGCTCAATTTTCAGGACAAGATCTAAGTTATACTGATCCAGAGACAGGGGAGAAATTTATTCCTTGGGTTATTGAAACCTCAGTTGGAGTTGAAAGATCACTTCTGGCATTTTTAATAGATGCATATGAAGAAGTGAGAGGCGGCAGAACTACTACTACAGAAGCCACAAAAGAAGTTGAGGTAATTTTACGGTTACACAAATCACTTTCGCCGATAAAAGTTGCAGTCTTGCCTCTGTTAAAAAACAGAGAAGAGATCGTAAGAAAAGCTCAAAAGGTTTTTGAGCTTTTAAAGCCACATTTTATGTGTCAATACGACGAAGTTGGCTCAATTGGAAGAAGATATAGAAGGCAAGACGAAAT
>JAGHAC010000020.1 GCA_021161645.1 bacterium | reverse complement strand
CCTTTGTATTTTGTTAAAATTCTATATATATTATTTTTCTTTCTTGGCGTTTGTCAAATCTATAAAAACTTCTCTATCTCATTTCTCTCCATTCAATATCTTTTTCATCGCCAGCAAACTCCAGCCACTCTCCTTCCGGAGTAATTACATACCATTTCTTTTTTGTCTCAGACCAAACCATTGGATTGTTATCATAATACGGTTTTTTAACAATCTCTTTTGGTTTTAGACGATCAAGCTCAAGCCATTTTTTAAACACTGTTTCAATAGCATAATCCAAGCCTCTTGATTTCGCCCATTCAGCCACGATGTCAATTGCTTTTTTTGCTTTTTCAATGTTCCCTGCAAGTTCTAATAACTCCTTAGCTGGTTTTGTATAGCGAGAATAAACAATTTCTCGCTTTCTTGCGCTTCTTTTTAAACGGCTTAAATCTATTCCTTTTGTCTCAAAATAGTGAGTAACGATTTGGCGAATAGCTGTCTTTTCCATTAACTCTTCAAAATATTTTATTTTCTTGGTTTTAATATATTCTTCAATCTTGTAGGCGATGCTTTTTCCTACTCCTTGTATCTTTTCCAACCCTTTAATACCTTCTTTTTTATAAATTGTGCCCACGTCTTTTTTCAAATTTTCCAAAGCCAAAGCTGCCTTTCTATAAGCCCTTGGCTTAAACTTTATTCCCTGAATTTCCAGCAGTTGTGCTGTTTCTAAAAAAATTTTTGCCAATTTTTTATTTCTCTTACTCGCCATATTTTTTTGCCCCAAACTTAAAAATTATTATTTCTTCTTTATTTAAATCTATGCCCGCCTTCTGACATGCGATGAATATCTGCTGTTCTTTGGATTTGATACCCTCTAAGCCCGGCAACAATAACCCCGACTTAAAAGGAAAATCTAAAGATTTCACTAAAATTCCGTATTTTTGAGGATCTAACTCACTAATATCCTTTACTGATTGGGGCGGTTCAAGAATATAAACTTCATATCTTAATTCGGGTAGCTCTTCTTCCTTTATTGGAGGAAATCTTGGGTCTTGAGTTGCAGAAATAGCACTGGAAATAATTTCTTCGGCTATATTGTCTTTAGTGGGGAGATAAGTACCAATACATCCCCTTAATTTTCCTTTATTATAAACACTTACAAATACTCCTGATTTTTCCTTTAATAAATTCTGAGAAATATCCTTTGGCGGCCTAATAATTCTGCCTTGCTTTACAAACTCCTCAACTGCTGATTTTGCCAATTTAAGATAATCGTTCATATTCTATATTCAGTATATGATGTGTCCCTCTTTATGGTCAAATAAAAAAAGCCCCAGCCGTTAGTTAAGAATACTCGGCCGGGGCCCCTGTAAGGAGGTACTAGTGAACAAGAAAGAAAAAGAACTAAGAATTAAAGAACAAAGAACAAAGAACAAAGAAAGGGCTTGGGAGCGGAGGAGGAGCCACTAACAGGCGTGTGCGGAGAGAAACACACAAAAAGGGTGACTCCTCCTCCCGCTCTTTCCGGGGCCTCCTTTCGGTACTTTTATATTACTCCAACTCAATAATTTTGTCAAGACCCCTTATTGTTAAACTTCATAAAAGCTTGGCTACTAGATACCCTACCCCAAAAGGAGCCTCATACGACAAAATCTTCGGGTACCAATCAATATGACTCCCTTCCAAAACTCCCAAGGTAAAACAAAAAGATCGCAAACCACATTCTGCAGCTTGTGGATATAATTTGTCAAGTTTAAAAATCTTTTCCAAATCTTTTTTCTTTAAAGCATCAATAAATTCTTTATCAAAGTTTGGACCATCTGGATGAAACGCATAAGGACCGTCTTTTCGAAGACAATGAGAAAGATCGCCTGAAGCAATTACAGCTATTCTTCCCTCTCCTACTTGGAAATCTTTTCCTTTTTCAAAATAATCACGGGGCTCACCTAAACCGACTAATATTTTCTTTATTTCTCCTTTAAAATTTTTCGCTAAAAAAAATAAAGGGACATCAAAGCCCCAATCTGGGTGAGGAGAGGAAATTATGATTTTGTTAGGAGAAATCTCTCTTATTTTCTCTCCTAAGTATTCTAAAGAGTTTATTGTTTTTGCAACTTGTTTCCTCTCTTTTGTAGATCCAACAGTTGGAAGAATAATAGGCGGATGAGGCGATATGGCGGCAAAAACAATTTCTTTCATATTATTCTAAAATTAAATCAATCCTAGCTCCACATTGGGGACATCTTCCCTTTTTATCATATCTTTTAATGTTATAACCCACTCTTTCTATAATCTTTGTCCCACATTGCGGACAAAAAGTATTTTCTCCCGCAAGCCCGGGAATATTGCCGGTATAAACATATTTCAAGCCCTCTTTTAATCCTATCTCACGAGCTGAAAGAAGAGTTTGTGGAGGTGTATCTGGCAAATTTTTTAACCTCCAAGAAATAGCACCAGAAAACTGGGTAATATGCCAAGGAATCTCAGATTTAAGCTCTTCTTTAATAAATCGAGCTATCTCTTGAAAAATTTCTACTCTATCATTAAGAGTAGGAATAACTAAAGTAGTAATTTCTAACCAAATTTCTTTAGAAACAATTCTTTTTAAAGTGTCTAATACTGGTTGTAATCTTGCATTGCAATACTTGATATAAAATTGATCTTCAAAGCTTTTTAGATCTATATTTACTGCATCTAAAAAAGGTGAAATTGTCTCAAAAAGCTCCTTCGACCAAAACCCGTTCGAAACCCAAACATTTTTTAAACCTTTCTTTTTTGCCAGTTTCATTGTGTCAAGAGCGAAATCAGAAAAAATAGTCGGCTCAGTATAGGTATAAGAAATTGATTTTAGCCTTTTTTGTAAGGCGAGATCTACAATTTTCTGAGGGGTAATTTCTTCTCCGAAAATTTTACCTATCTTTGGAGCTTGAGAAATCTGCCAATTCTGACAAGAAGCACAAGCAAAATTACAGCCAACCGAAGCAACCGAAAGAGTGGATGTTCCAGGAAGAAAGTGAAAAAGTGGTTTTTTTTCAATAGGATCTACGCTCAAGGCGCAAATTTTGCCATAGTTTAAAGAAAAAATTTTCCCCTCGATATTTTTCCGCGTTCCGCAAATTCCCTTTTGGTTTTCCTGTAAAACACAATAATGCGCGCAGTTTAAACACTGCGCTTTTTGGTCTTTAAGGGTTTTATACAAAATTGTCTCCTTTTTCATTCTTTTTCTCCTCTTTACTTGCTAAATAATTTAGATAAGGGAGTAGAAGATAAAAAATACGAAGATACCAAGGATGAGGAAACAGATAAAGGATTCTTAAAAAAGAAACTGCCCCAAAAATACCAATTGCCACAATCCGATAAAATGGAGCTAATCTCTCCCAACTTATTACTCCTCTTTTGAATTCTTTCCATAAAATTACAAAAAGTAAAAAGTTAAAGATGGCTAAAAGCAGAGCAGTAAGATAAGTTACTGTTGTCTGATTGGGAAGTTTAAGTCTCAATTCTCCAAATTCTGTTGCGGGCCGTGCCACAAACAAGAAAGCATATAAAATAATCCATGAGAAAATCGTGGTGAAAAAAAGAGTTATTTTTTTTAGCAGATTTGAGGCAAATAGTTTAGAGATAAAAAAGTAAGCACCTATCCAGCTCTGAAAAATCATTATTGCCATTTCGCATCGTAGTATTAAATAAGAGATGGGAAGGTTCTTATGGGCAAATAGATACATTTGAACGCCATTTAAGAAAAATACTAGACTTATCGCAGACCAAAAAATAATCATTAAAATATGATCTTTGGTTAACTTCTTCCTTTTTGGAAAAAAAATAAAAACGGTTGTCATTAAAAAAATTGTCCCATCGATAAAGGAATCAATTACTGAAAACCAATAGTTATACATAGTTATCCGGCAAATATTTTTTAATTACTTCCAGATAATTTCTATTAAGACCACCCAGCCTGAAAAAGGCAAATTTGTCAATTCCCCTCTTTAAAAAATATTTTATATCTTTCTCAATACCTTTAACGCTAATTCTTCTCTCTATATTGATTCTTCCAGGAGCAAGTAATCCCACGCCTACAAACATTTCTCTTTTCTTTTTTCGCCAAGCATAGAGTACCGATTTTTTTATTATTTGACGAAAACCTAGAGGAACGGAACTAGTATAAGCAGCAACAATCCTTTTATAATCGCAACTCAGCTCTAAAAAAGTTAAGCCTAAAATTTCAAGCAGTTTTGGAAAAATAAAAATATGGGGATGATATTCAAAACTAAAAATTTCTACATTTATTTTCTCTGCCTTCTTAATAAGCTCGGCAATCAGTTTTTTGCTTTTAATAAAATAAAAAAGACCGATGATAAAATACTGGGGACGCAAAAAAGGCAATTCTAAATCTAAAAGCATCTTTAGCTTTTCGTCTTTTTCTTTTTTTAATAATAGATCACTAATAATTTTTTTTATTTCTTGGGGTTTGGTAAAGGGAGAAAGCCAAACAGATTTAAATATAGGCCACCAAGCAATCTCTAAGTCAGGATTTATTTCTAAATATTTTTCCCTTAAAAAGTAAAACTCCTCTAAGCTATTAGCAGCCAAAAACAAAATAGTGGGAAATTTTAGCAAAGAAGCTTTCTCTTGAACTTCTGGGTTATGCGGATCTTCTTCAAAAAAAATTACAGGAAGAAATATTTTTTTATTGATCATGATCTCGGCATCTGAATTGAGTATTTTTATCCCTCTAAAGAAGCTTGAAGTTATTAATAATTAAAGTAAACTTATAATCTAAAAATTTAGCCGCTTTACGACATTGGACCATTCTTTCGGTAAAAATTTCAAAATATTCCATAACAGGAACAAATTTTGTATCTATTTTAAGTTGCAAAATAATTCTTTTTCGCAAAGGATCAGCTTTGAAGTTGTTATCAATAACGGCAAAATTTACTCGGTTATGAATATCCTGTTCAATAATTTTCTTGTCCTTTACAATCACCCTGCTTCTTCTTACATCTGACTTGTCAGCTAAAATCAAAACAGCAGCCACTGGGTTTAATATCTTTGCATAATAATCATCGTGATTAGCTATTGCCTGCATTACTACTGCCAAATCTTTTGGCGGCATTTTGTCTTGAAAAACTCCCTGAAACAATAAGGCTCCCCAGTATTCGTGATTTTTTCTTTCCAGAAAGTTTCCCATATCGTGACAGAAACCCGCAATTGCTGAGAGTTCTTGATTTTTTGAAGAAAGCCCAACTTTTTTGGCTAATTCTCTGGCTCTATCTGCTACCAAAGTTACATGGCCTATTCCATGATCAGTATAATGATAAATACTTAAAGCCTTAGAGCTTTGATTAATAAAAGCAAGAATTGTTTTATTGCTCTTGACTTCCTCTAATGTAATCATCTCTTATGGTTAATAATTTATTTCATTATACCATAATTTGAGTAGGGAAATAATATGCCTTCTAAAATATCTTCCTTTCATAGCTTTTTAATCTTTTCTAAATGGTTGGTATCACAGTGACCAAGACACATTTTTGACAAATAATTATTTTAATTATATAATAGAGTCATCTTGCACATTCGCAATTTTAACTTAAAGAAAGGAGGTAGAATGAAGGTTTCTTTAGAGCGAATAGGAAAGGGTTTATTGATAGGTCTCCCTGTAGGCATTCTTATTTATGTTATAGTTGCAGCATTGAAGACTCTCACAGAGATTTTCTTACCATTGGTAGTAACATTATTACCGGGAGTCTCTCCGGTAACTCAGGAAGTGATTTCGTTCTTTCTAATGATCTTGCTTATAGGCGCAACAGGATGTTTAATCGAGTTTTTGCACCCTGTAAAGCGTGTAAAGAAAATCTTGTTTAAAATGCCCCTTTTAAAAAGGGTTTTTGCAATACAAAAAGGGCAAGAATTACCTCAAATGCTTCGAGGGAGAAGAGTCGTTTCAGTAAAATTTGGAGATCTTTCGTTGTTCGGCATCCTTATAGGAGAGCTCCCAATTAATAATGATGAAAACGAAAAGCCAGAAAAGAAGGTTAAAGTATTTATTCCTAACTCTCCTTTACCGTTTACAGGTTTTGTTTTACTAGTTTCTTCTGAAAAAGTAAGCGTTATGGAGAACTTCTCTGTCTCTCAGTTTTTGACTTTTGAAAGTACATACGGGGCTAAGGGACCTAATGAAATCTTGAAAGAAAGGGAATTTAAAAAGGCCTCACTCCAGTGAGAGTGAGGCCTTTTTTTGTTTTTCTCTTCTTTTTCTACTAAAAGGGCCATTTTTTGCTAAAATAAGCCCAGATAAGATAGGCAATAGCTATCACAACTACTCCTATTACTACCCAAAGAATTGTGCTCATAGTTTTGGTTTTGATAAATTAACTTTTTAACTTCGACCTTTGTTTTTTGCTTCGTTCTACAAGTTTATAACTCCTCGCTCTTCTTTAAATTTAATTTAAAGTCTTCTTTTGGAATATCAAAATT
>JAGHAC010000027.1 GCA_021161645.1 bacterium | reverse complement strand
CTCTATTACTTCTTCAGGAATGTCTTCTTCTGAAAGATATTCTGGCATCGAAGCCGCAATATGAAGAGCAAGGTTATGTGCTAATTCTTTAAATTCTGGATTACGGGCAACAAAATCTGTTTCACATTTTAAAACTACCAATACTCCTATCTTGCCATTAGCGTGAAGATAGCTCTCTATAATACCTTCTTTTGTAGTCCTTGACGATTTTTTACCTGCCAAATCTTCTCCCCATTTTCTTAATATCTCCTTGGCTTTTTCTAAATCTCCTTTTGACTCCTCAATTGCCTTCTTGCATTGTCCTAACGAAACACCTGTTTCTTCACGAAGTTGTTTTATAAGTTCGATATTCTCCATATTTATAAATTTTGAATTTTTAATTAGATTAAAATTATTATTTACTGCCCATTTTATTGGATAAAATAACTTCTTTAACTTTTTCTAAAATATATTTTACCGAACTTATCGCATCATCATTAGCAGGAATTGGCCAATCGGCAAGAGTTGGATCTACATTGGTGTCAGCAATAGCAACCACTGGAATATTCTTTCTCTTTGCTTCACGAATAGCAAGATCTTCCTTTTTCATATCTATAACAAATAAAGCGTCTGGCAAACCTTTTAATTTCACCAATCCCCCAAATTTTTCTTCTAAATCCTCGATTTCTTTTTCGAACTGGTGTTGTTCCTTTTTTGTGTATTTTTTGAGCTCTCCTTTTTTCATCTTTTCTTTTAAGTCAACAAAATGGTCTACTCTTTTGCGAACTACTTTAAAATTGGTAAGCGTACCTCCTATCCAGCGATGAATCACAAAAGGCATATTGCATTCCTGAGCAATCTCTAAAACTAAATGTTTAATAGAGGGTTTTGTACCCACAAAAAGTATGGTTTTATTCTCTCTGGCAAGAGAAGCTAGATAATCAAGAGCTTTCTCAAACAATTCTTTTGTCTTTTCTAAATTAATAATATTCACATGTTCTCCTCCTTTCACTCCTAAAATGTATGGATCCATTTTAGGGTGTTTTTTAGAAGAACGATGCCCAAAAGCGACACCGCACTGTGCCATTTCCTCTATATTAATATTATATTTATTGTTAGATTTAGCTGCCGTTTCTTTTACAGCTGCTTGTTTTTTCTCCGTCATATATTTTAGAAATATCAAATTTTGCTTTTTTTGTAAAGATTAAGTTATCTCTTATTCTATTCTAACCCTTGATTTTTTGCAAGTTATCTGATAATATTTTTTATACTATGAAAAAAGACATTCACCCAAAATATTATCCAAAAGCTAAAGTCCGATGTAATTGCGGCAATGAATTTACTGTTGGATCCACAAAAGAAAATATAGAAATAGAAATATGTGCTAAGTGTCATCCTTTTTATACCGGAAAAGAAAAAATTATTGAAAGCGTAGGACAGATTCAAAAATTCAGAGAACGAATGAAGAAATCAGAATCGCTAAAGGCAAAAAAGAAAAAATAACTAAAACACCCTCTCTTTGGGGGTGTTTTTGATTTTGAAAAAAATGGACAATAGAATAGAAAAACTTAAAGAACAATACGAGTCGATTCTAGAGGCACTAAAAAAAACCCAAAAAGAATCTAATTGGGAAGAATTTGGACGCCTTCAAAAAGAAAAAGAACGAATGGAGAAAATTTTTAAAAAAGAGCATATATTAAAAGACCTCGAAAAAAAATTAAAAGAGGCTGAAGAAATCCTAGAAAAGGAAAAGGACTCTCAACTTATAGCACTTGCCCATGAAGAAAAAAAACAGCTTCAGCAAGAAAAAGAAACTCTTCAAAAAGAAATACAAAAACTACTCGAAGAAGAAAAAAACGATGAAAGCTTTGATTCTGTAATTGTAGAAATTAGAGCTGGGGCAGGAGGCGATGAAGCTGCACTTTTTGCTGCGGATCTCTTTAATATGTATTCAAAATACGCAGCTTCTCAAAAGTGGTGTCTAAAAGTTTTAGATAGCCACAAGACAGACCTGGGAGGACTAAAAGAAATCGTTTTTGAACTTTCAGGTCAAAACGTTTATTCAAAAATGAAATTTGAAGGCGGGGTTCACAGAGTACAACGAATACCAGAAACTGAAAAATCCGGAAGAATCCATACTTCTACTGTTTCGGTTGCTATCCTTCCTAAACCCAAAAAGGCTCAAATTCAACTCAAACCCGAAGATCTAAAAATAGAAACCTTTAGAGCTTCGGGACCGGGCGGGCAATATGTTAATAGAAGAGAAACGGCTGTAAGAATTACGCATTTGCCTACAGGAATAGTTGTTGCTTGTCAATCACAAAGAAACCAAGCGGCTAATAGAGAAGTAGCTCTCTCTATTCTTCAAGCTCGAATTTTGGAACAACAAAACAAAAAAGCCAACGAAAAGCTTCAGAAAGAAAGAAGAATTCAGATAGGAAGAATGGAAAGATCAGAAAAAATAAGAACTTACAATTTTCCTCAAAACCGGGTAACGGATCATCGGATCAAAAAAAGCTGGCATAATCTTGAAGAAATCCTCGCGGGAGACCTAAACCCAATTATAGAGGAACTCGAAAAATCCCTTAAATAATTTACCTGTGCCCGTTTGTCCCTGCATGCCTGCTTACCCGGCGGGCGGGCGGGCAACAGGTAGACGATGGAGGAATTTTTAATTTTGAACTTTGAATTTTGAATTTTTATCTAAATACTCCTTCGTCTATCCATTTTTGCCATTGATTTGCTTTCTGCATAACTGTATATCTATAACCCTCTCCCCCTGCTCTCTTGCAAGTATATGTCATTCTGCTTGTTCCACATAAATAAGCAGTGACTGCCCCGATCTCATCGTGTAATCGCTGAGAATTTGCTCCCCAGTCAGCAAGATAAAGTGCGGCTGCCAAAAAAGCGTCTTTAATTCTCCAAGGATTTGCCGGCTTAATACCTGTCAACTGTTCTATCCTTTCTTTATAGCCTAGACTGAGCCAGGTATTTGGCATAAACTGAGCTGGTCCCATTGCTCCACCCCACTGCACTTTTCCTCCATTTACAGCACAAGAAACAGGGGTAGAATTTGGGTCTAATCCTAATTCGCTGGTAATTTTTATAAAGGAATCCCACTGGCTTTTAGGCATTATTTCTTTCCAATGGATGTCAGGATGACGACAAGAAGGATGGCCAACACAGTTACATTGCCCTACATTTTTACCAATAGCCGATTCCACTTCCAGCAAGCCTAGAATAAGAGCGGGTCTTATTCCTGTTAAATCGCCCACACTTTTTGCAATTTTATATGCCTCTTCATAGCTTGGAGCTTCTGTCTCCGGCACTTGAGCAAGTTCAAAAATCCTTTTTCTAATTTCTTCTGCTTTCTTTTGAAATTCTTTGAGATATTCCTGATAAAGATTCTCTTGGCCTTTTGTCTTTTTTAACAGTAATTCCTGTTCTTTTATTAAGCTTTCGGTTTCCTGTTGCCTGATCTTACTGGCAACCACCGCTTTTTCTAAAGACTCTTTCTCTCTTGCTAGATTCTCTTTTTGCTCTTCGAGAACTGCTTTAAGGTTCTTTATATTTTCCAAAAGTTGTTGATTCTGATAGTTTAGCGCTTCTAAGGCTGCGAGTTCATCAAAAAAACTAGAGAGACTTTCCTCTTCTAATAAAATTTCTGCTAATGATTTTCGATCGTATTCATAAAGAAGGCGTAAAATTTCTGCCATCTTTTCCTTCGTCTCTTCAATTTTCTTTTCATTCTCTTTAACCGAGCTTTCTGTATCACCTATTTGATAATTTAAATCTTTTATCATTAGGTTGTTTTGATAAATCTCGTTTCTCAACTTCTTAATTTTATTTTCTAGATAATAAATAGTACTTTGTAACGATTTTCTCTTTGATTGATTTTCCTTAAGCTTATTTTCATAAAGATTGCTCTGTTCTTCGTAGTAATTAAGACATTTTTTTAGAAGATCCTGACATTTATCAGGACCGAGTGCCGCACAACTCTTATCCACATTGGATAAATTACAGGTAACACTTAAATCTTCTCCCCTTACAATAAAAAAAGACCCTAAAGAAATAATCCAAAAAAGGGTCCCTGCAAGTAATAAATAATTAATTTTGGAGGGTTTGTGCTTCATTTTTATTTTTCTTTCTCTGATTCTGAAGAAGATTCTTCTTGGGAAGATTCTTCTTTTTTCTTTTCTCCTATCACCTCTGGCTCTACTGTTTCTTCTTCTGGCTTTGTTAATTCTTCCTCTACTTTTTCTGGCGGTGATACCGAAATAATTACATCATCTGGATCCTTCATTATTTTTACTTCCTCTCCCACTTTAAGATCTTTTGTAAGAATTTCATCGTCAAAAGTTTTAAGAGAGGAAATATCAACTTTAATTTCGTGAGGAAGTTTTAAGGGAAGAGCTCTCACTAATACCTCTGTAATATTTTTCACCAAAGTGCCCCCTAATTGCTTTACCGCTGGTGCTTCTCCTACGGTAACTATTGGTACCCACGCCTCAACTTCTTTTTCAAGATCGGGCTGATAAAAATCTATATGAATAAAATCACCGCTTATGGGATCTCGTTGAAAATCATGAATAAGGACTAAAAAGTTTTCTTTTTCTCCTTCTACTTTAAGCTCTATTAAAGAACTCTCACCTGCTTCTTTAAAAACTTTCCTAAATTCTTTTTGATTAATCTTAAGATTTCTATTTTCTATTTTGGGACCATATAAAACTGCGGGAATCAATCCCTGCCTTCTTATTTGATTTGCTTGTTCTTTTCCTCTTATGTAAGCTGTAAGTTTAATTTCTTTCTTCATAAAATTTTTTAATTGAGGCCTGCCCTAGAGCCAATAATATTAAGATTCACGTCGGAGTTTCCAGAAATAAGACCAACTAAAAGAAGTATTAATACCACAGCTACAATTGCTATAGTTAGTTTATCAATAAAAGAAAGTCCTGTCATATACAGATATTGTATCAATTTTTAAAAGAAAATCAAGGTTTTTGGTTGGAAAAAGCCCCGTCGGAATAATCGACGAGGCTTCTTACTATCTTTCTCCTGCTTAGGATTACTGCGCTTCTCCTGTTGAAGAAGGACCTGAAGATTTCTTCTTTCCTTTATAAAAATACCACAAACCTACCAACAGAGCCAAAACAATGACGATTATTAAAATAATTAAACCTGTAGACATTTTTTTATAGATTTTTAATAGTACTCTCTTTTACGACCTTTAATTTTTATCTTATTATATGATAAACCTTTATCATAAAAAGGTCAAGTGGATAAAGAAACGCTCAAATCATAAACATCCCCAGCTCCCATAATCACAAGTATTTCTCCTTCAAAATTCTTAGTTATATAATCTTTTGCTTCCCAAAAATCTTTAGCAAAGATAGCCTTTTTTGATCGTTCATTAATCTTTTGGACCAAAACATTTGATGAGATTTTTCTTTGAGATAATTTCTTTTCTCTCCCTGCAACTTCATAAATTGGAAGAAGAATTATTTTTTCTACCTTAATCTCACGAAGAGTTTTAATAAAATCTTTCCATAAATAAAAAGTTCTCTGATATTGGTGTGGTTGAAAAACAAGCCAAATTTTTCTGTTAGGATACTTTTCCCGAATTGCCTCTATTGTCGCCCGAATTTCTGTAGGATGATGACCATAATCTGATATAAGCAAAGTTTTTCTGTTGTTTAGATTGATTTCTCTCTCTTCAAGCCGTCTCCAAGCTCCCTTATATTCTGAAAGGGCTTCTAAAATAATTTTTTCCGAAACCCCCAAGGTTTTAGCACAAGTATAACTTGCCAAAGCGTTATAGAGATTGTGCTTCCCCGGAACCTTGAGAATATTTTTTAATTGTTTTGCCTCTTTTTGTTTTAAACTAAAGCTTTGAGTTTTGAGTTGTAGTTTTGACTTTTGAATTTTGAGTTTTGAGATTCCTTTATCGTCTTGATTGAAGATCAACCAACCGTCTTTTTTCAAATGGCCAATAAACTGCTCAAACGCTCTTAAAAGATTTTTAAGGTTTCTATAATAGTCAAGATGATCTTTTTCAATATTAGTCAAAACAATAATTCTTGGCCAATAATTTAAAAAGGAGCCAAAATGCTCATCTGCCTCAATAATTAAAACCTTATCCGTAGGTAGTAGGTAGTGAGTAGTGAGTAGTTTTGGCTTACCGCCCATTCTAAAATTAGAATTTTCAAATTCTTTTAGTTTTGTGCCTAAAATTACAGTTGGATTTAGCCCTGCCTTCATCAAAATCAAGGCGATCATTGCTGTTGTTGTACTTTTACCATGAGTTCCACATACAGCAATTGTAAAATATTGTTTGGTAAGTTCTCCCAGCGCCTCCGGATAGCTTAAACATTTCTTTTTTAACTTTCTTGCTAATTTAAGCTCTGGATGACTGTGAGGTACCGCTTTGGAATAAATCGTAAGGTCTGAATTTTTAATAAGATTTTGAGTTTTAAGCTGTGGTTTTGACTTTTGAGATTTGCCTTTTGAGTTAATGAAGATTTTCGCTCCCTTTCTCTCCAGCATCTTTGTAATTTCCGAAGAAACCAAATCTGTACCGGAAACTTCTGCTCCCTGAGATAAATAATACTGAGCCAAAGCTGATACCCCGATTCCTCCTATACCTATAAAATGAATTTTTGTTTTCTTGTTTCTCATTTAATTATTGTCTCCGAGAGAAACTGTCTCTAATATTTCATATTCCGCCCCACTTCTCTTAAGAAAACTTTCCATTACTTCAAAAGAGCCTACCTCAAAACTTAAACTAATATCTTCGTTTATTTCCGGACGATCCTCCAAGCTGCTAAATTCCCATTGTTTTATTCTTGCCAAAGTAATATGAGGCCGATATGGCCTTGCTTCTTTTTGCCTGCCCGTCCGGCAGGCGGGCCTGCCCGCCGGAAGGCGGGTTTTATACTTATAAGACTCTAGTTGAAAAATTGAATCCTCTAGATCTTTTTGAAGGTTTGCCAGATTTTGATTTAGCTTTCCCTCTACCCATACCATTCTAGGAGGCTTTTTGTTGGGCGGTCCGTAACAGATTTTTTTCAATTCTATTAAAAATGGATTATGCCTTTTTGCTACCTCTTGCGATATTTTTATTGTTTCGCTTAGCTGATCATCATCTAAATTACCCAAAAATACCAAAGTGATATGCAAATTTTCCGGCTTTGTCCAACGACAAGGTAAATCCTGCCATTTTTCTTGATAATTCAAAAGTCGTTTTTTAATCTCGTCGGGTAAATTGATTGCTAAAAAAACTCTATGCAACATAAAACTTTTTTCAATTTATCATATTTTGACATTAAAAAAAAGCCCGCTCTGGGCGGGCTTACCTTGGAGGCACATAGCACCTCACGCACCGGGGCTCGTAAGTTTCCAATCCTCCAATTAACTCTAGAGGACTTTTTCTAGAAGCCGGCTTGCCGTTTATAATTCTCTGACTACGAGTAGCCGGCTTACCGCATACAACGCAAACTGCTTGAAGTTTTACTACTTCATCAGCCAATGCCAACAACTGAGGCATATATCCAAAGGGTTTCCCTCTAAAATCAAGGTCCAGACCGGCAACGATTACTCTTTTACCTTCTGCTACCAACCATTGGCAGATTCTTACAAAATTGCCTTTAAAGAAGTGTGCTTCATCAAAGGCAACTACATCTGCGGCTAGAATTTCTTCTCCAAAATGAGAGAGTATATATTTCTTGGTAAGCTTTAGAGGCAAAAGTGAACAGGGAAACTTTCTTCCATAATGAGTAACCACATCGGTTGTAGAATAGCGATTATCTATTTCCGGCTTAAAGAGCAGAACTTTCTTTTGGGCAATCTTTGCCCTTTCCAACCTCCTCAGTAATTCCTCGGTTTTACCGGCAAACATACAACCCGTTATCACTTCTAATCTTCCCATCTTTCCTCCTTTG
>JAGHAC010000023.1 GCA_021161645.1 bacterium | reverse complement strand
CTCCCTTAACACCTTGATTTTTGAATATCTTCGCAGTTAAGTCCATTCTTTTTTTAATTCTTTTGTAATCATTTCTATCTTTTAGAATAATAAAATAAAATTTTGAATTTTGAATTGCAATTTTGCATTTTGCATTTTGCATTTTGCATTTTGTAAATCCCGTCATTTCGTTATGGTTAAGTTCAGGAAAATAATTCCAAAAAGCAGGGATTTTAGTGTTTTCATTAAAGGCGATTTTCCAAATTCGGGCGGCGATTTTAAATTTATTAGAAGCATAGATTATAGGGACTTTTTTTACAAGCCTTTTGGAGAGATTTTTGCCATAATTTTCGAACTCGCGGGCATCAATATTTTCTAAAGACAATAACTCTTGTACATCTTTTTTGCTAAAGATTCTATGTTTTTGTAGTATTCCCACCAGCGCTCCAAATTGATATCCTATGGCAGTTCTTGGAGGAATGCCGGAAGGGATTTTAATAAAAGGAACGCGATGTTTTTTAGATAGAGTTTCTAATTTATCGCCGGATCCTATACCTGCAAGTTTTAGTTTGTATTTTAGCGCTTCCCTGAAACAAGAAAGTGTCTCTTCTGTGTTGCCTGAATAAGAAATGCATATTACCAGCCATCCTCTTTTTACTCTATGGGGTAGAGAATAGTCGCGATTAACAATTACAGGCAGGTCGATTTTTTTTGTGTTGATCCAGGCATATAAAATGCTTCCGGGCAAAGCGCTTCCACCCATACCACAGATACATATTCCCTTTACGGTCTTTTTTATAGTTAATTTTGGGACCCTTTCAAAACCTACCCTGAATTGTTTTGGAAAATTTAAAATTATTTCGCGCATAATTATTTTTTGAAAGCCCTTTTGCTTTTAATATACCATTTGCTTATTTGATTAAATCTTTGAGAAGGAGTAATGATAATGCCTTCTTCTATACCCTTTATTTTAGGGTTTGCGTAATAGATAAAGTCAGGACTTCCCAAAATTATTGCAGGCATATCCTCTAAGAATATCTCTTGTGCTTCAGAGATTAATTCTTTCTTTTTGTTGATATCTGACTCAACTCTAATCTTTTCCAGCAACTTATCTAAATTTTTGTTTTTATAATTAGAAAAATTCAAACCAGGATATTCTCTCTGGCTTGAATGCCAGAAAGCGAATGGGTCAGGCAAAAGACCTAAAACCTGTCCAAAAAGAAGAACATCATAATTTCTTTTTTGGATAATGTCTTGTTTTAATTTATTAAGAGGAAGAATTTCTAAGGTTGTCTCTATGCCAAATTTTTCCAATTGACTTTTGACAGCATTTCCTAATGCTGTAAGTACTGTTTCGTCTCCGGTGATAATGTTGATCTTAAAAGGTATATTTTGAGCAGGAGAGACAATACAAATTTCATTAAGTTTTTCTCTTGTGGCGGGACCAACTCTTCCGTTTCCCTGAGTTAAACCCGAAGGCTTGAGAATTTCCTCAAAATATTTTTCCTGAAGCCTAATTACCGCTACTTTGGTTTTTTTTCCAAAATAACCGGTCACTTCGCCCTCCGGATAGATTTCGGGAAATTTTGCTAAACATTCCTGGAGATTTTCCACTTCCTTTCCTTCAGAACCAACAGTTAAATCCTTTGTAAATTTCATTTTCACTTCTTTTTCTGCCTTAACCCATTTTCCATCTATAAGCTGAAAGTCGTTATTTTTTAATAGCGTTTTTGCTTTTTCTAAATTAGGAGTACTAATTCCGGGTTTCTGAATGCTAAAAATTTCTGGTAGGAAAGGAGAGATTTCTTCTAATCCTTTTTTATCAAAGACCTCACCGATAATTTTTTTTCTGTCAATAATATAATTGAGAGCCGTTCTAATTTCCGGTTTATCTAAGGTTTTATTCTTGCCCAAGTTAATAAAAAGAGCGAAATATCTTGGGCTTTTGAAAGTATATAGTTTTAAATTAGAGAAATGGTTTTGAACAGTAAGAGGAAGAAGAAAGGAATCTATTAAGCCAGAATTTGCTGCAGAGATAAGAGATTGTTGGTTCTTAAAGAAGAAAAAAGTAATTTTTTGAATAAATGGTTTCTCTGCAAAGTAGTTTTTAAAGACAGAGAGAGTGATTGAGTTTATTAAACCTGAGGAATCCTGTTGAAGAGATTCGAATTTAAATGGACCAGAACCAATTGGTTTAAGGTTGTAAATAGCAAGAGGAAAATTTTCCGGAGAGATATTACGCCAGATATGAGCAGGCAGTATTTTTACAGTTAAGTTTTCCAAAAATTCAGGATACGGATTTTGCAACACAAACCTTATCTTATAATCTGAGATTTTTTCTACTTCAACACCCAACCATCTTTTTAAAAGAGGACTTTTGAAACTTGGATTTTGAATGGTTTTAATAGTGAAAATAACATCGTCAGCTGTAAGAGGAGTATTGTCGTGAAAATAAATGTTCTTTTTTAGCTCTACTTCATACACCTTTCCTTTTTCTAAAACTTCGTATGATTTCGCAGCATCTAAAACTATTTTTCCTTGAGCATCATATTTCATCAAACCGGAAAAGATAAGCTCTACTAAATCCCTATCTGGATCGTTTGTGTCTGCGTAGATAGGATTGATAAATCGCGGTTGTCCTACAACGCCTTCTTTAATAATTCCCCAGTGAGCAGGGACTATTTCTGTATGCGCAAGATAGAAGGAGATAATAAAAAGTATTATTCCTAGAATAAAAAGAAGAGAGAAAAAAGAAAAAAGAATTTTTTCTCTAAAACTTAAAACAAACGGCAACCTGTTTAATTTTTTAAGGTTTTTAAAAGACAAAAGATCTGTTTTAGGAAGAGAAATTTTCATTATGATAGAGTTCTTAGAGTACAAGATTTACCATAGAGAGGGATATAAAAATAATGACTAAGGCAACAGTTAAATAAAGTATCTTTTTTTGGATACCTCTCCGAGTAGCATAAAAGCCGCCTTCTTGTCCAAAGGCAGATCCAAGAGCGGATCCTCGCTGTTGCAAAAGGATAAAAACAATAAGCAATATTGAAACAATAATTTGAGAGATATATATTAGTTCTTTTTCCATATTAATGATGAATTTTTTGTAACGGAGAATCGAGGCTTGAGAGAGCGATTCCTGCAAGATATATTACCATCACAAACATCAAGAAAGATAAATAATTGCCAATAAAAAAATAATTATGAAAAATAATTTTTACTACAAACCAGATAATGCCGATATTTATTATAATACTTATTATTCCAAAGGTTAAAACTCTAAGAGGCAGAAAAATAACATTCAATAAGGGTTTTAGAAAGCAGTTAGCCACACCGATAGTAAAACCTGCCAGAAGGAAGATTTTAATTGGTCCTTGAAAATCTATATTGGGGACAAATCTTGCTCCAAGATAAAGTCCCAAAATACTGCCTAAGATTTGAAGAGAAAATCTCCGCATTGGAATTAAGGTATTGTATCAAAAAAGGAAGTCAAGGTCAAGTTAAATTTAGAGAAGTGTATTAAAAGGGGAGGCTTTTTGAGCCGCGCTTTTTTCTCTTGACAACTTTTTGAAGGTAGAATAAATTAATAAATAGAAAGTTAGCAGTTAAAGGTCGAAATTGCTAATTTTGTTTTCTTAAAGCTGGAATAATTAACTTGAACAGATATGAAAATAAAACCTTTAGCAGATTATATTCTTATTGAACCTTTTTCTCAAGAAGAAAAAACAGAAAGTGGTATTTTACTACCTCAAACAGCAGAAAAAGAAAAGCCGGAACAAGGCAAAGTTATTGCCGTTGGTCCAGGCAAAAAAACATCTTCAGGTAAAGTTATTCCTATTGATATAAAGGTCGGAGATAAGGTGATTTTTACAAAATATGGTCCAACTGAGATAGAGATAGACGGAAAAGAATATTTAATAGCCAGAGAAGATGACATTCTTGCAGTGATAGAAGATTAATATTAAGGAGGGGGTAGGAAAGTGGTTGTTCTTGAAAAAGGACAGCCATTAACCTTCCCTGCTAAAAGAATATGGCAAAACAAATTCAATATTCAGAACAGGCAAGAAAAAAACTAAAAAACGGCGTTGATAAACTTGCCAATGCAGTAAAGGTTACTCTTGGTCCTAGAGGAAGAAACGTTGTTTTGGACAGAGGCTTTGGTTCTCCTACTATCACTAATGACGGAGTTACTATTGCTAAAGAAATAGAACTAGAAGATAAAATAGAGAATCTTGGGGCAGAAATTGTAAAAGAGGTAGCCTCTAAAACTAACGATGTGGCAGGAGATGGAACCACTACAGCAACTGTGCTGGCTCAGGCAATTATTACAGAAGGGCTTAAAAATGTGGCTGCTGGAGCCAACCCCTTAGCACTAAAAAAGGGAATAGAGATCGCTACAAAGAAAGCGGTAGAGTTTTTAAAATCTGTTTCCAAGCCCGTCTCCAAAAAAGAAGAAATCGCTAAAGTGGCAACTATTTCTGCAGAAGATGAAGAGATGGGTAATTTAATTGCCGAGGTAATTGATGAGGTAGGTAAAGATGGAGTGATTACCATAGAAGAGTCCAAAACTTTTGGATTACAAAAAGAGATAGTAAAGGGTCTTCAATTCGACAGAGGATTTGTTTCTCCCTATATGGTGACAGATACTGAACATATGAAAGCTGAAATGGAAGACCCTTATATTCTTATCACAGATCGTAAAATCTCTTCCTTGAACGATATTGTCCCTGTTTTAGAGAAAGTTGTGTCAAGCGGCAAAAAGGAATTGGTAATTATTGCCGATGAAGTGGAAGGCGATGCCTTAGCCACTCTTGTGGTTAATAAACTTAGAGGAATAATTAACGTATTGGCTGTAAAAGCTCCTGGCTTTGGAGACAGAAAGAAAGAAATGCTTCAGGATATAGCAGTGGTAACAGGCGGACAGGTTGTTTCTGAAGAGGTAGGTCTCAAGCTTGATAAAATTGAATTGGAAATGCTTGGTAGAGCCAGAAAAGTTATCTCTACTAAGGAGAATACTACTATTGTAGAAGGTAAAGGAAAAAAGGAGGAGATAGAGGCAAGAATTAATCAGATTAAAAAACAAATAGAAGAAACAGAGTCAGATTTTGACAGAGAAAAACTTGAGGAAAGATTAGGAAAGTTGAGTGGGGGAGTAGCAGTGATAAAAGTAGGTGCTCCCACAGAAGTTGAACAGAAAGCAAGACAGCATAAAGCAGAAGATGCTTTAGCGGCTACCAAAGCAGCAATTGAGGAAGGAATTGTTCCTGGTGGAGGTGTTGCTCTTATAAGATCATCTCAATCGCTTGAAGATTTAGAAATAAAAGAAAAAGATGCTGACTTAGAAAGAGATGTGAGAACAGGGGTGGAGATTTTAAGAAAGGCAATGGAATTTCCTTTAAGACAAATATCAGAGAATGCCGGTGTTGATGCTGGGGTTGTGGTAGCAAAAGTAAAAGCTGCCAAGGAGCAATCATTTGGATTTAATGCTTTGACGCTACAGTTTGAAGATCTTATAAAAGCAGGGATAGTTGATCCAACCAAAGTAGTAAGGTCTGCATTGGAGAATGCTTCTTCTGCTGCAGCAACATTTTTGACAACAGAAGCAGTGGTGACAGATCTGCCAGAGAAAAAAGAAAAAGAGGAACCTAATCAATTTGGGGGAGAATACTAAAAATAGAAATTCATTGAAATTGATAGAAATAAATAGAAATTTATGGAAATTTGTTGAAATTTGTGGAAATTGATTGATAGAAATTTGTTGAGGCAAGCCCCGCAAGGGGCTTGTTTTAATAGATAGATAAGGATATACTTAAATTGAATAATTAATAAACGCTTATGTCTATTCTGATGATAGTCATAATAATTTTAGCTCTTTTGATTCTTTGGGTAGTTTTTAGCTTCAATACCCTTGTTCGTCTCAGAAACAGAACAAAAGAGGCATGGTCAGATATAGAAGTTCAGCTTAAAAGAAGATATAATCTCATTCCAAATTTAGTGGAAACAGTAAAAGGTTATGCGGCTCACGAAAAAGAATTGTTTGAGAAGGTTACAGAAGCAAGATCAAGAGCAATGGGCGCCCAAACTCCAAAGGAAAAGGGCGAGGCAGAAAACTTTTTGAGCCAAACCCTTAAATCTCTTTTTGCTGTTGCTGAGAATTATCCAGACCTGAAGGCCTCTCAAAATTTTCTTGAATTACAAAGAGAGCTTCGCGACACAGAAGATAAAATTCAGGCAGCAAGAAGATTTTATAATGCCAATGTTAGGGACCTCAACATTAAAATCGAAAGCTTTCCCACAAATATAATTGCCAAGCTTTTTGGCTTCAGAAAGATGGATCTTTTTGAAATAGAGGAGCCGGAAGCAAGAGAAGTGCCAAAGGTAGAATTTTAATTTTAAAATTCCTATATATGACTTCTAGATTAGCACTCTCGGTTTTTTTAGGGTTTTTGTTGTGTTTTTCGGTTTTTTCCTTTTCTTATTCCTTCTATGAAGAAAGTTTTTCTCCAGAAAAGATAAAAAGTTTTGATGTTGAGATAAATTTAAACAAAGACGCCTCTTTCTGGGTTCGGGAAAAAATAATTTATGATTTTGGTCCTAATCATAGACACGGAATTTTTAGAGTTATACCAACCAAAGGAATAAGGATTAGCAAGGTACAGGTTTTTGATGAACAAAATAAACCCTATAAATTTCAGACAAAAGAAAATAGACAATTACTCGAGATTAAGATTGGAGACCCTAATAAATTAATAACAGGGGTTCATGTATATAATATAGAATATAAGGTAGAAAAAGGGATTTTGTTCTTTGAAGATCACGATGAATTATACTGGAACGTTACCGGCAATCAATGGAAAGTTCCTATTGAGAAAGTAAGTGCTGTTGTAAATTTACCAGAAGAATTACCCGCCGAGAATCTTCAGGCCGATTGTTTTACTGGTTTTTATGGATCGAAGGAAAGAGATTGTAGGTTTTTTGTTTCAGGAAAAAAGGAAGTGAGGTTTGTGTCCTTAAAAGATTTTTCTTCCGGTGAAGGGTTTACAATAGTATTGGGTTTTCCAAAGGGGTTGGTGACAATTCCTGTTTTTAAAAAAGTGTTATGGGGGCTTGAAAGAATTATTCCGTTTTTCATCCCTTTGCTAACATTCTTTTTTCTTTTTTATCAGTGGTTTACCAAAGGAAGGGATCCTAAAATCAAAAAACCTATAGTTGTTCAGTATGAACCACCAGACAATTTAAGACCAATGGAGGTGCAAGCCATTTTAAAACAAAAAATAAACAACCGGGCTTTCTCGGCAACATTGATTGATTTGGCAGTAAGGGGATTTGTAAAAATAAAAGAGCTTGAAAAAAAACATTTCTTTTCGAAAAAAGATTACGAATTTATTAAACTTAGAGAGTTTGAGAATTCAGAAGAGCTTTTTGATTATGAAAAGAAGTTTTTAAAAAAATTGTTTGGAAAAAAAGAAAAAGTAAGGTTATCTGAACTAAAAAAATCAGGTAGGTTGGCTCGCTCGGTTAATTCAATTACCAAGAAATGCTTTCAAGAATTAACAGATAGGAAATATTTTTCTCAGAATCCTCGTAAGGTTTTAAACCGCTGGCACGGTTATGGAGTTATTATTTTTTTTATAGTAAGTTTTTTATTATTCATAGAGTCTCCGGATATGGGCGTATTCTTTCTTTTCTCTTTTACCTTATCGTCTCTTGTAATATCAATTATTTTCAGACGAATATTTCATTTGAGAAATCCTATATCTGTTCTTGAATTAAAGATTATCAAGAAAAGATTTTTAAAAATTAGCACGATAGCAGGCACCTTTATTGTCATTTTTGGCTTATCTTTCATTTTCCTTTTTGTTGTGTCCTCTTTAATCAGGGTGGATTATTCTCTCAAGCTTAGGCTTGTTATTTCTCTATGGGTTTCAGGAGCTCTCTTTCTCATCTTTGCTCGTTTTATGCCAAAGAAAACAAAAAAAGGAGCAGATGCTTACTGGAAAATTTTAGGGTTCAGGGATTTTATTAAAACGGCTGAGAAATATAGGGCTCAGTTTTATGAAAGAGAAAATATTTTTGAGGAGTACCTGCCATACGCAATACTTTTTGGCTTGACTGATAAATGGGCAAAGGCATTCGAAGGCATTTATCAGAACCCTCCGTCTTGGTATGAAGGACCTGTTGCGACAAGTTTTTCTGTAGCGGCGTTTACTGACTCTCTAAATCATAGTTTGTCTGCTTTTGGTAGTAGTACCTTCCGAGGGGGAGGGGCAGTTAGTGGCAGTAGCGGTCTTGGCGGGGGAGGATTTTCCGGCGGCGGCTTTGGTGGAGGTGGCGGCGGAAGCTGGTAACTATATAACTTGAAAGAATTCAAAAAGATTATAAAATGCAAAAAGGAAGATTACAAAATTTTAGATATGCCAACTCTCTATACTCTTCAAGAATCGAATGTCCGTAAAACTTTTTTACTGATCACAATCTTTCTTTTATTTATCATTTTTCTAGGCTGGCTTTTCAGCTATATTTTTGACAATTCTTTCATTTTGATTGGGGCAGTGATTTTTTCTGTTGTAACCAGTTTTTCCAGTTATTGGTATTCAGACAAACTAGTTCTTTCTTTGGCGCGGGCGCAGCCTATAGAGAAAAAAGACAACCCCGAACTTTACAGGATTGTAGAGAATTTATGTATTACTGCAGGGTTGCCCCTTCCTAAAATTTATATTATAAACGAAGAACAGCTCAATGCTTTTGCTACAGGAAGAAACCCAGAGCATGGAGTAGTTGTTGTTACTAAAGGGCTACTTGAAAAATTGGAGAGATCCGAATTAGAGGGGGTAATTGCTCATGAATTATCTCATATTAAAAATAGGGATACTCTTCTTCAAACCGTGGTAGTAGTCTTGGTTGGAATAGTGGCTATTGTCTCGGATTGGCTTTTAAGATCAACTTTTTGGGGAGGTTACCGAAGAAAAAGGGAACAAGGACCATGGATTATGCTTTT
>JAGHAC010000007.1 GCA_021161645.1 bacterium | reverse complement strand
CATCTTACTTTTACAAATTGATAATAATCTTTCTAATGTATTTTTAGATCAACTAACGCAAGAAACAAAAGAATGTCTGATTAAATATGCGAAAAAAATTCCAGAAAACGATTTAAGGGTAATGCTGAAAAAATTTATGGAAGCAGAAGCCCGTATTAAATACAGCCCTATTCCTCAGCTTCCTATTGAGCTTTCTGTGATTGAAATCTGCGAGAGTTAGTGATATAAATAAAAAGCTTGGGAGGTCGTCTAATGGTAGGACAGTGGCCTTTGGAGCCACGAGTGCAGGTTCGAATCCTGCCCTCCCAGCCATCTTTAAGATTAACACAACTTTTTCTCTTAGACATTTCCAATATAATTCCTTTACTAAATAAAAGGGAAGATTATGCTGTTGAGAGAAAATCATTAATTGAAATTGTCTATATTTTCTGTATAATACCCGTAGAAATTTAAAAATTCAATAAAGGGGTGATTTTAGATGAAGGTAACAGATATCTGGGTAGAAAAGTTGCCCAAAGAAGAGCAGTTTAGATTATGGAAAAAAGCAAAAGAAGGCGATAGCGATGCTCTCACAAAATTATTGTTTAGTATGAAAGGTCTTGTTATTTCTATCGCCAAAGTTCATGGAATATTTAGAGAGGCAGACTTAGAAGATGTTGTTCAAGAAGCAATGTTAATTATTCTGGAAAAACTTGATAATTTTGATCCTTCAAAGAATGTAAAACCTTCTACATATTTTGGAGGATACATTAGATCAGCCGTTCAACAGTGGATTGCTCACAATACAAGTATAAGTTGTGTTCCGTGGTATATAAGAACAGGCATTGCGGCTGCAGGAGCAAAACCTACCAGAAAATCACTTTTATTAACTGCAGAAAGTCTGCATCTAAAACCCCGAACCTTATTAAACGCTGCCCAAGTACTTGCTCATCCGGTATATTTAGATGCACAAATATCATTAAATGAAGAAAGGTCAAATTCGTGGGAAGATGTAATAATTTGTAATGGTAGCGCTAACTTAGAAAAGACGGCAACAAGAAGCATAGCTAAAGATATGATTCTCGAAGCTGTAGAAGAAGCACTCAATGAAAGGGAAAAGTTCATCATTTTGTTACGAAACGGGCTTGATGGTAAAGGGTATAGAGCTCGCAAAGAAATTGCCCAAGAAATGAACGTATCTCAGGAAAGAATCCGGCAAATTGAAATGCGGGCTCTAAAAAAATTAAAGCAATACTTTGAGCAAAACCCCAAAAAATTATCATTGTTAAAAAGAGCGTTTAATTAAGCCCCAAAAGAAAAAAATCTTTTGGGGCTTTTAAATTGTATATTTGCCAAAAATGAAAGTATATAGAATAATAAAGTATTGTGGGAATATACCCTTAAAGGAAATTTATGCTTAAAATTGGTATTGTTGGTTTACCTAATGTAGGAAAATCCACTCTTTTTAAGGCTCTCACAAAACAAAAAGTAGATATTTCAAACTATCCATTTTGTACTATTGATCCTAATGTTGGAATTGTAAAAGTGCCTGATCAAAGATTGGAAAAGCTTTCCCAAGCTTTCCCAAGACCTAAAATTATCCAGGCAATTGTAGAATTTGTTGACATTGCCGGACTCGTTAAAGGCGCCTCACAAGGAGAAGGATTAGGCAATAAATTCTTAGCCCACATTAGAGAAGTAGATGCCATTTTAGAAGTAGTAAGAGTTTTTGAAAAGCAAGATGTTATTCATATAAATGAAACTATTGATCCTGAAAGGGATATACAAATTTTGGAAACAGAATTAATTCTTGCCGATCTAGAAACCGTTAATAAAAGATTAGAAAAATTAGAAAAACAGATAAAAGCTCACGACAAAAAAATAGAGGAAGAATATCAATTAGTTCAAAAAATTAAAACAGGTTTAGAAGAAGGTAAAAAGATAATTGATCTTGAATTAACAGAAAAAGAAAAAGAAAACCTATATGATTTATTTCTCTTAACTGCCAAACCGATTTTATATTTATACAATTATCGAAATACACCCTCTGCTTTATCAGAAAATCTCAAAAAAAGAAATCATCTGTTTTTAGATATAAAAATGGAAGAAGAATTAAGCGAAATGAACAAAGAAGAAATCCAAGATTTAGGGGTTAAGCCAAAAATTTATGATCTCGTCAAAAAATCTTATCAATTACTGAATCTTGTTACCTTCTTTACAATAAACGAAAAAGAAATTAGAGCTTGGGAAATAAAAAGAGGAACAAAAATACCTCAAGCCGGAGGAAAAATACATAGTGATTTTGAAGAAAAATTTATTAGGGCAGAAGTAATTTCTTGGAATAAGTTAATAGAAAGCGGTTCCTGGCAAAAAGCAAAAGATAGGGGACTGATTAAAACCGTAGGCAAAGATTACGAGGTTAATGATGGCGATGTAATTTATTTTGTGATTTAAAAGAAAAAAGGGCTCGATTTATCATCGAACCCTCTCTGAGACATCTCTGAATGAAATTGAGAATACGCCTTAAGTATTCCTCTGTACGGTAACTGATAGCTTGTACATGGTCAAGTTTATCCACAAGCCACAATTCTTTGGGCTCTTGGGCATTATTATAAAGAAGAACAGAGTTCTTAAAGTGAAGAGTTCTATCTTCTATGCAATGAATAAGCATGATATGAGACACTTTTTCTACACAAGATAGAGAGTTCGTTTCTTTATAAAGATCGATACCTTTTTGAATTCTGCCCCAAAAATTACAGAAGCGCACCCAGAGCTTTTTGAAAAAACCATCGCCCTGCGCTATTAATATGTTAGCGAAAGGACTATCAGCAATGGTAGCTATAACTCTTCCTTGATTACGCGCAGATGCAATAATGCTTGCCGTCGCCCCGCAAGAGATCCCAAAAAGCACAAATTGAGAAATTTTTCGAGAATTTTCTAGATAATCCATAATGGCTTCGATATCTTCGTCTTCAAAAGCGCCCAAGGCATAAATTTCACCATCGCTTTCTCCTTCTCCTCGCGGATCAAATACTACAGTAAGAAAACCATTATCTCTGAAAAATTCTGCCAAAGGAAGAAGTAATTCTTTACTTCCCTGATACCCCGGAGCAATAATGACAGCTATATCTGTATCGGTTGAAGGATTAAGAATCAATCCCTTAATTTTTACTCCCTCAGGCTCTAAAGAAAAATTTTCATAGTAGCTTTTTGATTTAACATCTGATAAAATACGAGGTGAATATATTACTGAAACAACCGTCTTCTCTGCTCTTACTATTATAAAAGCAATTACGCCTACCATGCCCAACATTAATATTGCCAAAACAATATATCTTATTTTCTGCATTTCTTTCCTCCCTTTTTCTTTTTTGAAATGTTCTAGAAATGTTATAAGGTAAAAAATAAAATATGTCAATAGATCGTAATAACTTCGAAAACATAGTCAATAAAACTATTCTTGATTTACCGAAAAAAATTCGGGCTCTTTTGGAAAATGTGGAAATAGTAATAGAAGATTATCCCAGTGAATATCAGTTAAAAAAACTAAATAAAACCAGCAAATATTGTTTGTTGGGTTTATACGAAGGTGTACCAAAAACAAAAAGAGGCGCACATTATGCTAATGTATTGCCTGATAAAATTACTATTTTTCAAAAAAATATAGAGAGAATTGCCCAAAATAGCAACGAAATAGAAAAAATTATCAGGAGAACAGTTTATCATGAACTTGCTCACCATTTTGGCTTTGACGAGAAAGGAGCAAGAAAAATAGAAAGAAACAGTTGTAAGCCTAAAACAAATAATTGAAAACTATTTTTATGTTTAGTTTTCAAACCCTAAAACAATCTAAAATCAGTAAAGCAAGAGTGGGGGAAATAAAAACCCCTCACGGAAAAATCATTACTCCTGCTTTTATTCCCGTTGCTACTTTAGGAGTTATCAAGGGTGGGCTTGATTTTCAAGATATTGAAAAAACAAATGTTCAATGTCAAATTACAAATACTTTCCATTTTGTAGATCTAGAAAGAGTAAAACTTGTAAAAAAAGCTGGGGGGCTTCATAAATTTTTTAATTTTAATAAGCCTATCTTTACAGATTCGGGAGGGTTTCAGGTTTTTAGCTTAGGTAAGGGTCAGGAATTTGGACTAGGAAAGATTAGTTCTATTTTTCCCAAAAATAAAGAAAAATCTCCCAGAAAAAAATCTGAGGGCTTGGTTGAAAAAATAGATAAAAAGGGAGTAATTTTTAGATCGCCCCGAACAGGAAAAAAGATTAAACTTAGTCCAAAACTTTCTGCTAAAACCCAAATTGATCTTGGCGCTGATTTTATTTATTTGCTCGATGTATGCGGATCTCCCTTAGATGAAATAAAAACAGCAAAAAAAGAAATGGATTTGAGTCATTTATGGTTTAAAGAATTTTTAAAAGTAAAAATTCCTCAAAAACAAAGAGTGTTTGGAATAATTCAAGGTGGAGTTTACAAAACTTTAAGAGAAGAATCTACAAAATTTGTAAGTAATCTCCCTGTTTTTGGCATTGCTATTGGGGGAGCATTAGGTAAAAGTAAGAATGATATGTATAAAATTATCTCTTGGATTAATAAGCATATCGACTGGCAGAAACCT
>JAGHAC010000033.1 GCA_021161645.1 bacterium | reverse complement strand
ATACTGTAATTCATCTTGCGAAAATTCCTATAACTGCCCTGAAGATTGCGGAAGTCCGCCCCCATCTTGTCATAATGAGTGTTCCTATTCAGGGCAAACCCAAAAGAGATGCTATCAAGATGATGTCCAAAAAAGAATCTGTGGAAATTATGACGCAGATTCCTGTCTTGAGTGGTCTTCTTGGCAAACAATTCAGGATTGTGGAACATCAGGCTGGGCAAATGAATATCAATGCTCCTCTCATTATCTTCAAAGAAAATACATAAACAGAGGATGCTCAAATGCTCAATGTTATGCAAATGAAGAATGGAGAAACTATCAAAATTGCGGACAAGATGAATGGACTAATAACTACAGATGCCAGGGAAATTGGGTTCAAAGAGAAAAGATTCTCAAAGGATGTTCAAATAACCAATGTTATCGGAATACCCAATGGATAAATTATCAAAACTGTGAGGAAGAAGGAAAGATTTGCCAGAGTGGTCAGTGTGTTTGGGGATGCACTAACGAATGTTCATCTATAGGCCAAAAAAGATGTGCGGACAATTCATCTTATCAAGTTTGCGGAGATTATGATTCAGATGTCTGTTTAGAATGGTCATCTCCTCAAAGTTGTGGAGAAGATAATTGTATTGGATCAACCTTTAGAAATTATTTCTGTACCGGCTGGGGTATATGCTCGTATACAGATACCCAATGTTCATCTCCATGTTACTCTTGCGGAGATGGAACTTGTAACTCAGAATGTGGAGAAAATTCTTCAAGCTGTCCTCAAGATTGTGGATACCCAGAATTAAATGTAAGTTGCTATGCCCAGCCAAACCCAGCCCAAGTTAATGAAAATGTGAATTTCATCGCCTCTGTAAGCGGAGGCACAGGAAATTATACATATTTATGGAATGGAGCATGCAGCGGAACTCAGTCATCTTGTTCTATTTCTTTTTCTCAACCAGGGTCTTATTGCGCTACACTAACCGTAACTTCAGATAGTCAGCAAAAATCCGCTACTTGTTCGGTTCAAGTGAATGAACTTTCTTGTACTGATGAATGCTCCTATATGGGAGAAAGGAGATGTTTTGATTATACACACTATCAAATTTGTGGAAACTATAATTCAGATTCCTGTCTGGAATGGTCCTCACCGGAATTATGTTCCGGACCAACAAATTGTGGTTATGGAAGCTGCGCCTCAAATCAAAGACCAAACTGGTATTGTTCAAATGGAAATTGTACCTACAATTGTGTATATGATTCAGGTTGCGAACAACAGCCGTCTAATCATCTTTCTTGTTACAATAATGATGTTTGGTGGTTTAATTCTTTAGGACAGCTTCTTTCAAAATATCAGGAATGCGGAGATGACTTTTGTGAAAGTTGGGGAGAAAATTATTGCGTAGGAAATAAAGTCTATCAGCAAAGAACCTGTTATGATAGGGGATGTACTGGAGCGGCTTGTTATTCTACTTCTTATAAAGATACCCGTTTATTGGAAGAATGCGCTTCTGATGAAACTTGTGTAAATGGAGAATGTAAAAAAGAATGCGAATGTTCTTCCGGTCCTTGTTGTGATGGTTGTCACTACAAATCCAGTGCTGCTATTTGTGATGTAGAAGTTCAAACCCAATATGGATGCCCATGGGGTATTGGATGCGGTGCAGATGTTGCTAAAAGAACAAAATCAAGATTTAGATATTGTTCAGGAGATAGCGCTCAATGTACTGGAAGATGGAGTGAATGGGGAAATTGGACCAACTGGTTGGTGGTAGATTATTGTACATCAAGCGAAGTTTGTAGAGTGGGAGCAAGAAAATGCCAGTATAATTCAGCTTGTGTTCAGAAACCTGTTCCGCCAAAACCTCCGTATTATATTCATTACACTAAGGCCTGTTATGATAATGACTTATATTGGTACGATTCAAACGGAATAAGGCGGGAAAAATATAGAGACTGCGAAGATAAAAACGAATGCACTTTAGATAGCTGCCTAAATTCAAAGTGCGCAAACGAACTTTATTGTGACGGTTCAACTTGTTTGATTGGGTCTGAAGATTATTGTACAAGCTGTGAACATTGCGGTGATGGAATTTGTAATTGTGAAGAAAATATCTGTAATTGTCCTCAAGATTGTAAAATTCAAGGATTAACAATTTCTTTTCTTGCCAAGAAAGGGAAAAATGATACTCAATGGAGAGAAGAACTTTCAGATTTAGATAAAAACGAACCAATCGATTTTCTGTTGGTAGTGTCCAATAAAGGAGAAGAAAAACTGGAAAATGTTTCAGTTAAAATTGCGTTGCCTCCAGAAATCATTTATCAGGACGCTTTAGATGTTCAAGGAGAATATTATACCGGTGATATTAATTCGGGAATTAATATAGGAAGTTTAGATCCTGGAGACATTAAAACAATTGCTTTTACAGGAAAAACAGACAAAGATATCGAAAAAATAAGAGCAAGTATTGTAGCTACTGTTTCTGGCAATGGTATTTCAGCGTCTGATAATTTGATATTGAGGTTTAAAGAATCGCTATTTGGTAAAGCAGCTGCAGGCGGAAGCACTATCATTAGAAATTTAGTAGGATATTGGTATATCTGGCTTTTAATTGGATTGCTGCTACTCTTAGCAATATTTATTGGAGGATTTCACCTTCTTTATTGGCTTATTAAACGAAGGCAGGAAAAAGAAAGACAACAAGCATTGTTATAAAATTGAAAAAGGTCGAGATATAAAGTAAAATTTGCCAAAAACCGCCTCATTTAGGGGCGGTTTTTGGTTTACCTTTTACTAACGCTTATAAAGTTATCCACAGTTAAAGTGGTTGACTAAGCAGTTTTTGTGGATTATAGTGGAAAAGTAGGGGAAAATGTGGATAACTGTGGGGATAACTCAAAGATTCTGTGGATAACTTATGTTTAGGTCAATACACATATAATTTAGATACAAAAAGACGACTGGCAATTCCAGCTAAGTTTAGGAAATTATTGGGCAAAAGGGCAGTTATAACACGAGGATTAGATAACTGTCTTTTTCTTTATCCAATAAAAGAGTGGGAAAAATTGGCTCAAAAATTAAGTCAGCTGCCCATTTCTCAAGCAGATGCTAGGGGATTTGCGAGAATAATGCTCGCCGGAGCCACAGATGTCACTATCGATAATCTGGGAAGGATTCTTATTCCTGACTATCTTACAAAGTACGCCGACTTAAATAAGCGAGTAGTTATTGCAGGTTTGTTTAACAGAATAGAAATATGGGATGAAGGAAAATGGAGCAAATACCAACAAAAAACAGAAAAAGAGGCAGGAGACATAGCAGAGAGATTAAAAGAACTAGGAGTATGATAAAAATTTTTAATTTTTAATTTTTCACTTTGAATTTTGAATTAAAATGATTCATGTTCCTGTTCTTACAAAAGAAATAATTCAATATCTTAAAGCCGAGCCAAACAAAAATTTTATTGATGCAACTTTTGGTCAAGGAGGTCATACGCTGGCAATTTTAGAGAAAACGAAACCAGACGGAAAAGTGTTGGCAATAGAATATGATCCAATTCTTTATAGATCTTTTAAGTTAAATCCCAACTTGAAAAAACGATTGATTTTAATTAACGATTCTTATACCAACCTTGAAAAAATTGTCAAAGATCTTAATTTTGGACCAGTTCATGGAGCTTTATTTGATTTAGGAGTTTCCATGTGGCATTTCAAAAAGAGTAAAAGAGGATTCAGTTTTCAGACAAACGAGATACTTGACATGAGAATTAATCCCTACAAGGAAGAAATTCCGGCATATAAGATAATCAACGAATATTCAGAGCAGAAAATAGAAGAAATTTTAAGAAAGTTTGGAGAAGAAAAATTTGCCAAAAGAATTGCCAAAGCAATAGTTTTACAAAGAAAAAAGAAGCCGATATTAACCACTCTGGAACTTACGAAGGTTATTGAAAGGGCGGTACCTCGCTGGTATAAAAAACAAAAGATCCACTGTGCTACAAGAGTTTTCCAGGCATTAAGAATAGCGGTAAACAACGAACTCGAAAATATCAAAAGAGGATTGGAACAATCTTTAGAAGTATTATTTTCCGGTTCAAGAATTGTAGTAATCTCTTTTCACTCTCTTGAAGACCGATTAGTCAAACAATTTTTTAAAGAAAAGGCTAAAGAAAATATCTTAAAGATCATTACAAAAAAACCCATTATTCCATCTAAAAAAGAGATTATTATAAATCCTGCCTCAAGGTCAGCAAAATTAAGGGTGGCAGAATTAATTTAAAAATATGACAGAAATTCTTACCTTTCAAAAAAATATTTCAAGAAAATTAGCAGTAATTTTTTCATTAATTGTATCTTCTTTGGTATTTTTGTACATTTTTCAATTTTTGAATTTAAATAATAAAAATTTTGCTATTTCTAATACTCAGAAAAAAATTTCTCAGATTAATCAAACAAATAAGAGAATAGAAATTCAAATTTCAAAGCAGGGATTCATTGAACAAGCTGAAAAATTTGCTCAAGAATTGGATTTTGAAAAAATCAAGCAAATTGATTACTTAAAAATTGGGTCTGAAAGTGTGGCTCAAAAATAAATCTAAAAATTGGCGTTACTGGCTAGGTTTTCTTATATTGCTAACGATTTGGTCGAGTATAATTGCTCGACTGATTTATCTTCAGATTCAAAAAGGAGAATTTTATAAAGCATTAGCCAAAGGACAACAAGAGATTATTAAGCAAGCAATAGGAGAAAGAGGAAAAATATATTTTCACGATAAAGATAATATTGTTTTGGCTGCTAGTAATAAAAAAGAACCTTTCTGCTACTTATCACTTAAATCGATAAAAAACGAAAAAGAAATTGCTTTAAAAATTTCGTCTGTTCTTAATCTTTCAGAAACGGAAATTCTTAATAAAATTCAAAACAGTAAGAGTTATTTTTTGGTTATTAAAAGAAATCTTAAGCCAGAAGAAGTGAAAAAGTTGCGAGATTTGAAAATAAAAGGTTTATATTTGGATTATGAAGAAAAAAGATTTTATCCTTTAGAACAAGTGGGAAGTGATCTTTTAGGTTTTGTTAATGTCCAAGGTAAAGGAAATTACGGTGTTGAGGGATACTTTGATACTCTTCTGTCAGGTAAGGAAAAATTAATAAAAGAAAAATATAATTTTTTTGGCAGGGTTGCAGAAGTTAGTCCAATAGAACTAAAAGGTAGTGATATTGTTTTAAGTCTTGATAAAAATATTCAAGAATTCTCAGAAAAGTTGCTAGAGAATGCTTCCAAAGACTTAGAAATCTCTTCGGGCCAAATCATAGTAGCAAATCCTAAAACTGGTAAGATTTTGGCAATGGCTGATTGGCCTTTCTTTAATCCAAATCAATATAAAGATTATGCCAGCAACCCCAGAATTTTCTTGAATAAGGCGATACAAACCTTATACGAACCCGGATCTACTTTTAAACCAATTACTATGTCGGCGGCAGTAAACGAAAAAAAAGTAAAACCGGATACCACATATGAAGATAAAGGATATGTTAAGATTGGAGGAAGAACGATATATAATTACAATCAAAGAGTGTGGGGTAAACGAACGATGAAACAGGTTTTACAATATTCCATTAATACAGGAGCTGTATTTGCCGAAAAACAACTAGGGCATAAACTTTTTTTAAAATATCTGGAGAGGTTTGGAGTCTTTAAAAAAACGGGTATAGAGCTTGAAGGAGAAATATTTTCTACTAACGAAGAACTAAAAAAGGGTTATGAGGTTAATTTTGCTACTGCTGCTTTTGGACAAGGTATTGAGTTAACTCCTTTGGGATTATTACGAGCTTATACTGCCTTAGCTAACAATGGTAATTTAATGAGCTTGAGTATTGTTGATAGAATTATTGAGAATGGTCGCGAAAAAATTATTGAGCCTAAAATAGAGAGAAAAAAAATTATTAGCGAGGAAACTGCAAAAGAAATTACTAAAATGCTAGTCTCGGTAGTAGAAGAAGGATATGGAAAAAGAGCAGGAGTCCCCGGTTACTATATAGCTGGCAAAACCGGTACCTCTCAAATTTCGTTTGCCTCATTGGGAATTAATAAAAAAGGCTACAGCGATGAAACTTGGCAGAGTTTTATTGGCTATTTCCCCGCGTTTGATCCGCAAGTTTTAATTCTTGTGAAATTAGATAATCCCAAAGCAAAAACAGCTGAATACTCTGCCTGTCCTATTTTTAGAAGATTGGCACAATATATAATTAATTATTATAAAATTCCTCCAGACTACTCATTGGAAGAAAAAACGACTCCTTAAACTCAGGAGCCGTTTTCTTTTCTAAAAACCTTACGGAGATCGTGAGGTAAAGAAGAGAGGAATTGTGCAGCTCGCTTTCTTGCTCTTAACCCAACCCGATAATGGAGAATACCTATTACAATGAAGGAACAAACCATTATCTTATCTATCAAAGAGCCATAAAGAATGCCGTAAATCATCATTCCGAGAGTAATCGTTGGGGCAAAAGGTACCTCTATTCCAGCAACAAAGCTAAGAGTTTTGTGACGTAAACTTCCATATATCGAGAGAGCTGATAGAATTATCCAGATACACAAAAGAAGAATAATCCACCAAGGGACAGGTAACACAAAAAATGAGTAGATAGTTGCAAATACAATAAAACAAAGATCAAAGATTATCTCGTGCATCCCAATCCAACTCTGTTGATTTGCCGATCTTGCCAGAGAACCATCGTAAAGATCAGTTATCCAACCAAAAAAAAGTAACCCAAGCAATAGCTCCGATGATTTTATGCCAGCCGCAGCAAGAAAAACAAAGATATGAGGCAGAGAAACACCCCGGATGAGTGTTAAAACATCCGCTGCAATAGCGTTAAACTTACGCATTCTGTATCACCTCCTTATGCCAGATAACTAAAGATATAAGTCTTAAAACTATTCCTATCGCGAACACTAAGTTAGCTAAAATAGTAAAATATATGCTGTATTTTCCTATAAGCATGATAATGCAAACAGCTACTCCTACAAAACCATAGCTCGTTCTTCCCCAGTTATTGGGCCATTGGGTAGTATTATCTTTGATGAAAATTCTTATTGCAGAAACAACAACTACACCAATTTCTAAAATTATAAAAGCGATAGAAAGAATATAGTTTAGCCGATAGAAAGCAACATATATTACAGAGACCAGTAAAAAGAAATCTACGATATGGTCAAAATAATATCCAAATCTAGTGATTGCTTTCAATTTTCGAGCAAGCATACCATCAAAGAGATCGGTAAGAAGAGCAAAAATCATCATTAATCCAGCTACCTGAAAATTGTCTATTGAGCCAATTTTAAAATTATCCAAAAATATCAGCCAGAAGATGAGCCCACTGGTAACCAAACGACAAGCAGTTAAACTATTGGGAATTAAAATTTTTAAAGAACTCATTTTTTCGCCTCCTTTATCTTTTTATCTTTTTTGATTTTAGTGATTTTTCTTAAAAAAATCAAATCTTTATAGTTGATTTTTCCCGTTTTTTTGCTAATCTAAAATAAGCTTTCAATAAAATTGCAAATTAATTAAAAATTAAGAAATAAAAAATAAAAATTACTTTTGGCCCCATCGTCTAGCTTGGCTTAGGACACTGGCCTCTCACGCCAGGAACACCGGTTCGAATCCGGTTGGGGCCGCTGGAGGGTTGGCCGAATTGGCAAGGCGCTGGTCTTGAAAACCAGTGGGCATTATGCCCTTGCAGGTTCGAGTCCTGCACCCTCCGCTTTTCTTTCCGTCGCAAATTTATGCGGGGTGAGTCCCATCCCCACTGCTTAACAATAGTCACTTATCTAGAAAAATAACTGCTTGACAAGTTAATCTTGACAGATTGATAAAGAACCAATAGTTTATAAAAGAACCATCAAATCTTTAAAAGGAGGAGAAGTGACAAAAGAAGAAGCGGCAAGGAATTTGGGAGCCCGTTTAGGAAATTCTGTAGTAGTGACTTTTGAGATTTTAGATCAGTTGCACACATATACAGCTAAGCTAGTAGGAGTAAGTTTAAAAGGAATAAAACTGGAAGGACTTTTTTGGCTGTACTTTGAAGGCCCTATTAAAATTAAAAGAGTGTCAATTGAAAAAGAAGTGATTTATAGAGCACCTTAAATTAAATAGGGGACAATCACTCAGATTGTCCCCTCCTTGATTTTTTCAGTTAGAAATGATAATATACCAATAATTATATGGCGGATGCCATTATTTTTACAATTTTAATTCTTTTTATTGTTTCGGGTTTTGCTTTGGTAATTTTTTACATAAATAAAAAATGGACAATTGACCGAAAACAGAATCAGGAAATAGAGAAATTAAAAGAAGAATTAAAAGAGCTTATTAGAGATATTGGGGGAAGAGTAGATGGTACCTCAAGAGCAATGTATCAACAAATTTCTTCTTTTACAAAAGAGACGGTTCAGATAAGAGAAAAGTTAAGACAAGTAGAAGAAGCAATGAAAGACATTTCTTCTTTTCAAGAGATTTTTAGGTCGCCTAAAATCAGAGGTCAATGGGGAGAGGCAAGCTTGGAACACATTTTAAGTGAATATTTTCCTAAAGAATTATATCAAAAGCAATATCTTTTTTCTTCGGGAGAGCAAGTTGACTTTGTTCTAAAACTGCCTGATGGAAAACTTTTGCCTATTGATTCTAAGTTTAATTTTGATAATTATAGAAGATCGGTTGAGGCAGTAAGCGATGAGGATAAAAAGTATTTTAGAAAAAAATTTCTTGAAGATGTAAAGCTAAAAATTCAAGAGATTTCCTCCAAGTATATTTTACCTTCAGAAAATACTGTCGATTTCGCAATAATGTATATTCCAGCCGAAGCCCCTTTTTACGAGATTAATTTATCAAAAGACAGCAATTTGCCAGAATATGCCCGTTCAAAAAAAGTTATTATTACTTCGCCTAACACAATCTTTTTAACCTTAAGAGCAATAGAACATTGGTTTAGAGACACTCAGATATCTAAAAAAACGCAGGAAATATTAAAAAGATTAGGAAGAATTCAAAAAGATGCAAAACAATTATCTGAAGATTTTAGAAAATTGGGCAGTCATTTAAAAAATGCTACATCTGCCTATGACAATTCAGAAAAGCGTCTATCTTTATTTTCAGAGAGAGTTAACCGATTATTAGAAACATCAACAACTAAAGATTCCGAAAACTTAGAAAATTCAGAGATAAAAAAATTAACCTAAATACTATGTTTGCGGTAATTAAGACAGGGGGAAAACAATATTTAGTTAAACCCGGCGACAAAATTAAAATTGAAAAAATTAAAAATAAGGAAGGTGAAGAAGTTACTTTTGAAGAGGTTTTGCTGGTAAGCGAGGACGGAAAAACAGAAATAGGTAAACCACTTGTCGATGGGGCAAAAGTTAAAGCAAAAGTATTAGAACAGGGAAAAGGTAAAAAAATAATTGTCTTTAAATATAGGCCTAAAAAAAGATACAGAAAAAAACAGGGCCATCGCCAGCCCTATACTTTAGTTGAAATTTTAGAAATCAAAAAATAACAAAATCTTATATTAAATCCTCTAGATCATCTGACTTTTTTTCTAGATTTTTGAAACTTGCCCGGGGCTCGTCAAAGTAAAGTTCTACTTTACCGACGGGCCCATTTCTATGTTTGGCAATAATAATATCGGCAATGTTTTTCCTTAAAGTATTAGGTTTGTATTTATCCTCTCGGTATATAAACAGCACCACATCAGCATCCTGTTCCAGAGCACCACTTTCTCTCAAATCAGAAAGACGAGGAATTGGAGGAGTGCGCTGTTCTACTGCTCTTGATAGTTGAGAAATAGCTAACACGGGTACATTTAACTCTCTGGCTAATGCCTTGAGAGAGCGCGAAATTTCTGTCATTTGTTGAACCATACTTGTTGTTTGAGTTCTTGGTTCGATTAGCTGAAGATAATCAACGATTAAAAGAGATAGTCCATATTCTGCCTGTAATCTTCTTGCCATTGCTCTCATTTGAATAACATTAGTAATCGCCGCATCGTCGATGAAGATCGGCGCTTCAGAGAGCACACCAAGCGTATGTTGTATTCTTTCAAAATCGCTTTCTGGCCCATCGCTTGAAAGCCGACCTGTTCTTAATCGCCATAAATCTACATTAGCTTGAGCAGCAATAAATCTATCAACAATTTGATCTTTTGACATTTCCAAACTAAAAATTCCCACAGGAAGCTTTTGTTCTACTCCTACATGACGAGCAATATCAAGTGCTAAACTACTTTTACCTATAGAGGGACGCGCCGCCAAAATAATTAGATCTGAATTTTGTAATCCGGAGAGAACATTATCCAGATCAATAAATCCGGTAGGTACACCTCGGGGAAGTCCTTGATGTTTAGACAATTTATCTATTCTGTCAAATGCTGATTCTAGCTCTTCTTTAATGGGAAGAAAACGCTGCGTAAGAGATTTTTGAGCAATACTGAAAATTCTTTTTTCTGCTTTATCTAAGAGAATATCTATGTCTTCGCTTTCATTATAACCCAGCTGAGCAATATCATAAGATGCTTCAATGAGGTCTCGCAGAATTCGTTTGCTTTGGACAATTTTTGCATAGTTTGAAACATGCAAAGCATTAGGAACAGCGTTTACTAACTCTGTTAAATAGCTATTCCCTCCTATTTCCTCCAGCTTTCCTTTTTCTTTCAGTCGGTTAGCAACCGAAAGAAGATCTATAGGTTCATTTTTTTCAAAAAGATCTAAAACTACCTGATAAATTTCCTGATGTTGGGTTTTATAAAAATCCTTTGGTTGCAAAAAATCAGCCACTTTGACAATGGCGTTTTTGTCAAGCATTAAACATCCCAGAAGAGATTTTTCGGCCTCAATATTCTGAGGAGGAAGCTTGTCCGGTAAACCCTGACTTGTTGAAGAGAGTTCTGTCATCAAGTTTATTTTACAAAAAGAAATAAATTTGACAAGTTTTGATCGTTATAATTTCTTTATTTTGGTACCGAGAGGAGTATCTTGGATTTCATAACCTAGCTTTTTTATTTCTTCTCTTACTCTGTCTGCTTCTTTCCATTTTTTCTCTTTTCTTAACTTGGCTCTTCTTTGAGCTAACTTTTTTATTTTCTTTGGAATCTTTGCCTTTTTCTGCTCAAAAATAAATCCAAAAATTTCATCCACAGATTTTAAAAATTCTAAAATTTCTTTGATCGCCCTTTTGTCAATTGTGCCTTGATCTAAAAGAGGATTTACTTCTCTAATAAGTTCAAAGATTATAGCCATCGCTTTTGGCGTATTAAAATCATCCTCCATCGCCCCCTCAAATTCTTTTTTAAACTTTTGAATTCTAAGTTTTGAGTTTTTAGTTGTGATTTTGACTTTTGACTTTTGACTTTTGACTTTTTCTAAGAATTCATCAATCCTTTCAATCTCATTTTGAACCTGCGAGATAGCTTTTTCAGAATAATCGATAGGAGAACGATAATGGGTTTTTATTATGAACAATCTTAAGATTCTTGGCGAATATTTTTTAAGAAAATCTTTTACAGTAATAAAATTGCCAAGCGATTTCGACATTTTTTGACCATTGATTGTTAGAAATCCTGTATGAAGCCAATATTTTACAAGTGGCTTTTTCCCGGATATTGCTTCCATTTGAGCAATCTCTGCTTCATGGTGAGGAAAAATTAAATCTCTTGCTCCTCCATGGATATCATATTGAGGTCCAAAATATTTTTCCGTAATAGCAGTATCTTCAATATGCCACCCCGGTCTCCCATATCCCCAAGGAGATCTCCATTTTGGCTCCCAATCTTTACCGGACCAAAATTTCCACAAACAAAAATCACCCTTATTCTTTTTCTTTTTAGAATTATCGATTCTTGAGACTGCGTCTTCTGCCTGCAGAGCTGTTCTTCCTGAAAGCTTTCCATAATCTTTAAATTTCGAAATATCATAATAAATTCCGTCTTCAATTTGATAAGCAAAACCTTTTTTCAAAAGTCGCTCTACCTGACTAATAATTTCTTTTATATGCTCGGTTGCTCTTGCATATTTTGAGATACTGTTAATTCCTAAATTTTTCACATCCTTTTTATATTCTCGCTCAAAACTCCTTGCCAATTCTTTCCAAGAAACCTCTTCTTCTTTCGCACGGTTGATAATCTTATCATCAATATCTGTAATGTTCTGCAAATAGAAAACATTATATCCTTTTTTTCGTAGATACTTTACAATTACATCAAAAGCAATATAGGTGCGAGCATGACCTATATGAGCATAATCATAAACAGTAGGCCCACAGACAAAAATGTTTACTTTTTTATCCTTTCTTGGTTTAAATATTTCCTTTTTTCTTGTGAGGGTGTTACAGATTTTTAAACTCATATTGCTTCATTTTAGCATCGAAAACAAAAAGCTCCAAATAAAACTTATGAAATCTATTTCTACCACTAAATTTAGTTAAACTCTCCTGAATTATGAATGCTTTTTTATAAGACATAATTAAGATATAATAATGAAAGAATATGGATTTAAAACTTTCAAAAAAAGAGGCAAGGGAAAGGATTGAAAAGCTTAAAAAATTAATTAATCATTATCGATATCTCTATCATGTTCTAGACAAGGAGGAAATTTCTCCTGAAGCTTTGGATTCCTTAAAACATGAACTTTGGCGATTAGAGCAGCAATATCCAGAATTTATAACTCCAGATTCTCCAACTCAAAGAGTTGCCGGAAAACCTTTAGACGAATTTCAAAAGGTAAGCCATAAAATTCCTATGCTTTCTCTTGAAGATATTTTTGAAGAACAAGAATTGTATGATTGGGAGAAACGTCTAAAAAGGATTGCGCCCTACAGAAGTTGGGATTATTATTGCGAATTAAAAATGGATGGGTTATCGGTAAGTCTTATTTATCGGCAAGGCATTCTTCACACAGCTGCTACTAGAGGAGATGGAAAAACAGGGGAAGACGTAACGCAAAATGTAAAAACAATCGAAGCAGTTCCTTTATCTTTAAGAGAACCCACAAAAGAAGAGTTTAAACAAGAAGGGCTTTCTGAAATTGTTTATAAAAATTTATTAAAAGTAATTAAAGGTGGAGAAATTGAATTTCGGGGAGAGGTAATTATGACAAAAAAAGTATTTAATCAGTTAAATAAAAAATACAAAAAAGAAGGCAAGCCTCTTTTATCAAATCCTAGAAATGCCGCTGCTGGATCTCTCAGACAACTAGACCCAAAAATAACCGCTGAAAGAAAATTAGATTATTATGTATGGCAATTAGTAACCGATCTTGGACAAAAAACTTTTGAAGAATCTACAAAGATTGCAAAACTTTGCGGATTTAAAATTGTTCCGGGCAATATTGCAAAAGATTTAAAAGAAGTAATAACAATTCATCGTCAGTGGTTAAAAAACAAAGAAAAATTACCCTTTAATTATGATGGAATAGTAGTAAAAGTGAATCAGCTGAATTTATATAAAATATTTGGTGTTGTTGGGAAGGCGCCTCGATATTGGATTGCTTTTAAATTTCAAGGAAAAGAAGCTACTACCAAAATAAAAGATATCATTGTTCAAATTGGAAGAACAGGAAAGGTAACCCCAGTTGCAATTCTAGAGCCAGTTAATTTAGATGGCGCTATTGTTTCGCGAGCCACTCTCCATAATGAAGATGAAATTAAAAGATTGGGAGTAAAAATAGGAGACACAGTGATTGTCAGAAGAGCAGGAGAGGTAATTCCAGAGATTGTTAAGACCTTACCAGAGTTAAGAACAGGCAAAGAGAGAAATTTTCGAATGCCAAAAAATTGCCCTGTATGTGGAATGCCTCTTGAAAAAAAGCCTGGAGAAGTTGACTACTACTGCACAAATCCCAACTGTTTTGCTACTCAGAAAAGATTTCTATATCACTTTATCTCAAAAAAAGCTTTTGATATTGAACATCTAGGGCCCAAAATTATAGATCAACTGATAGAGGAGGGATTAATTGAAAGTCCGGCTGACATTTTCAAGTTAAAGAGAGGAGATCTGGTGCCACTTGAGAGGTTTGCAGAAAAATCTGCCCAGAATCTAATTGAAGCAATAGAAAAAGCAAAAACAATTCCTTTGGAAAGGTTCATCTATGCTTTGGGTATTCGACATGTAGGAGAAGAAACAGCAAACATTTTGGCGCAAAAGTTTGGTTCAATTCAGAGTTTAGAAAAAGCCACACTAGAAGAGTTAGAGAATATCCCTGATATTGGACCTATTGTAGCAAGAAGCATTTACCAATGGTTTAAAAACAAAAAAAACAAAAAACTTGTAGACGATCTACTTAAAAACGGAGTAAGAATTATCCCCCCCAAAAAAATAAAAGAGAAGTTAAAAGGTTTAACATTCGTCTTTACTGGCGCTTTAAATTCAATGTCAAGAGATGAAGCATCTGAGAGAGTAAGAATGCTTGGCGGAAAAGTAAGTTCTTCAATAAGCAGAGAAACTGACTATCTTGTTGTTGGCGAAAATCCGGGATCAAAATTAGAAAAAGCAAAACAATTAGGAGTAAAAACGATTTCCGAAAAAAAATTTCTCGAATTAATATCAGATTAGTTTTACGATTGTTTTCTTGAAATATTTTAGCGTTTTGTTAAGATTAATTAACAATTAACCTTAATTTTTATGAAAAAAAGAGATATAATTTTTGGCTTAATTGCCGGTTTTTTTGTTGGGGTACTAGCTCTTGCCACTTTTAAAAATTTAGAGTTTGAACTGCATCAGAAATTTAACTGGTTTAGCATCAAGCTTATTTATCCTTTTCCGGTTTTGATTCCTCTACTGGTAATCATTGGCCTTTATATAGCAGAAATTCTGGCAAGAAAAATAAAGGTTATCTGGCAATTAGCAAAATTTGTAGTTGTAGGAGCGCTAAATACTTTTATTGATTTAGGAGTTTTAAATTTCTTAATCTTTATTACAAAAATAGATACCCGGGCAGGTATTTTATATGGCTTGTTTAAATTTATTTCTTTCTCCTGTGCGGCAACCAATAGTTATTTCTGGAATAAAGCTTGGACTTTTGAAAAGGGAAGTCGAGCAGAAACAAAAGAATTTGCCGGCTTTTATCTTGTAACAGGTATAGGAGCATTAATTAATGTAGGTATGGCTGTGTTTTTGGTAAAAATTGTAGGACCCCTTTTTGGCATTACTCCTAATCTTTGGGCTGGAGCAGTAGCGCCATTTATAGGAGTTTTGTGTGGTTTTATGTGGAATTTCCTTTCTTATAAGTTTCTCATTTTCAAAAAATAACTAAGTAATTTTTAATTTTTATTTTTTAATTTTTATT
>JAGHAC010000005.1 GCA_021161645.1 bacterium | reverse complement strand
GAATATTCATATTTATCCATAAAATTCCGATAATCTCTAATAGTTCTGTAAAGCTTGGTTAAAAGCCATTTATCCTCGTCTTCTAATGTTTGAAATTTAATTTTCTTTGGTGAATATCTTTTTAAGTGCATTAAAGAAAATCTTGAAGCATTCCAAAGTTTTGTTACTGTTCTTTTCCCTTGTTTAATTTCTTCTTCTGAATATCGTAAATCCTCTCCTAATTTCGCACCTGCAGCCCAGTAACGGATAGCATCAGCACCATATTTTTCAATGATTACCTGTGGTTCAACAACATTACCTTTAGATTTCGACATTTTCTCACCCTTAGGATCTAAAACAAACCCTGAAATCATCACATTCTTCCAAGGAATTTTTCGAAAATGTAAATAGGAACGAATAAGTGTATAAAATAGCCAGAAATTGATAATATCATGCGCTTGGGGCCTTAAAGACATAGGAAACATTTTGCTCCGAGGAACACTCTTGTCTAGAAGAGAAAGAGCAATTTGAGGCGTTAGCGAGCTAGTAACCCAAGTATCCAAAACATCGGTCTCAGGGATAAATTTATTAGAGCCACAGTTACATTTCTTTTTTGGTTTTTGGTGTAAAGGATCAACCGGCAAATCTTTTTCGTCGGGAAGAATTATTTTTTTACAATCCTGGCAGTACCATACAGGAATAGGAATTCCAAAATATCTCTGCCTGGAAATACACCAATCCCATCTCAATCCTTTAATCCAATTATCCAAGCGTGATTTCATATGCTTTGGGTGCCAGTGAAGATTCGATGCCTGCCTTAAAAATTCCTGTCTTAAATCAAGGTATTTTATAAACCACTGCGGAGTAGATAGAATCTCTATTTTATGGCCGCATCTTTCATGAACATTGATTGAATGAATAATCTTTTTTTGCGACTTAATAAGTCCTTCTTTCTGCAAGCGTTCGATAATTTTTTCTCTAGCAACTTTTATACTTAAACCCTGAAATTCTCTAGCTAATTCGTTCATTTTTCCATCTTTTGTAATGCTTATTTTACAGGGAAGCTTGTGTTTAAAATACCATTCTATATCTGTGGTATCACCAAAAGTACAGCACATCACCACACCGCTCCCTTTCTTCATATCAACTTTACTATCGGGCATAATTTTTACTTTTTGTCCAAATATAGGAACAATGGCTTTTTTGCCAATAAATTTTCTATATCTTTTGTCTTTAGGGTGCACAAAAATCGCAACGCAACTTGGCAGAAGCTCAGGTCTTGTGGTAGAAACAATAATTTTCTCACCATCTTCCAGAGAAAACTCTATATCATTAAAGAGGATCTCTTCTTCTTTGTCTTCCAACTCCGCCTGAGCTATAGCTGTTTGACATTCCGGACACCAAAGAGTAGGGGATTCTTTTCTATAAATCCTGTTTTTTCTAAATAAATCTAAAAAATATTTCTGGCTCAATTTTTGAACTTCGGGACTTATAGTAGAATAAAAAAGCGAAAAATCGCAAGACATCCCTATTCTTTTCCAATCAGAGATAAATTCTGGAAGAACCTTTTTAAGAGTTTTTTGACAGAGCTGAACAAATTTCTTTCTTCCTAAATCAAAAATTTTTACTTTATTTAACTTTTCTACCAACTTTTCTGAAGGAAGTCCGTTATTATCAACACCAAAAGGATAAAAAATATTTTCACCCTTCATTCGATGATAACGAGCAATAATATCCTGATGGGTATAAGAAAAAGCATGGCCAATATGCATTTTGCCACTCAAAGTAGGTGGGGGAGTGTCAATGGAAAAAATTTTACTTTTCTTTTTGGGTCTAAATTTAAAAATTTCCTCTTCCTCCCAGAATTTTTGCCATTTTTTTTCTTGTTTTTGAAAATTATAGTGTTTCTTCATAAAACAAAGTGTGGTGCTAATTTTTCATTATAACAAAATTGTCTGTTTTCTCAACCTCCCAACAAGACTTGACATATTTTTTTGACAAGTATTATAATGAAAATAGAACCTTAACAAATCCTAACCAATGGGAAAGCGCGGAACAAATTAATCGACCACTTGCTACACAAAAAAACCTCCCCATCATAATTAAGTAAGGTGTTAAATCCTACTCACCTCCTTTCCATATTTCCGCGCTTTCCCATACTATTTGCACGGGTCAACCATTCAAGGTTGACCCTCTTTTCTTTTTAAAATACAAAACTGGAAATATAAAATTTTTTTGGTATAATGGATAAATGTCTGCCAAGAAGAAAAAAATTCTTTTGGTGGAAGACGAACCCCTTATTCAGGACATTTATCTTAAAAAATTTCAGGAAGCAGGCTTTGATATTACTTGTGTTTTTAGTGCCGAAGAAGCAGAGAAATTATTAAGAAAAAGAGTTTTTCATCTCGTTATTCTAGACATTCTTCTGCCCAAAGAAGACGGTTTCTCGTTTCTTAAAAAATTAAGAAAAGAGAAAAATAATATTCCGGTAGTCATCTTTTCCAATCTAGAAGGAGAAAATTATTTAAATAAGGCAAAAAAATATAAAGCAAAGGATTACCTAATAAAGACAAACTATACTCCTTCAGAAATCATAAACAAAATTCAGCAAATAATATGAAAAGAACTCTTATCAAAGACACAGTGAACAATGTTGGCCAAGAAGTAAAAGTAATGGGATGGGCAAATAATATAAGAACTCATGGAAAGATTATTTTTTTAGATCTAAGAGATATTTCTGGAACTTTGCAGATAGTCTTTGCGGCTGACAAAAATAGCAAATTAATGAAAGAGGCAAAAGAGCTAAAACCAGAATATGTAATAGAAATCACAGGAGAAGTAAATCAAAGACCCAAAGGAACAGAAAATCCTGATTTATTAACCGGCAAGGTTGAACTTCTTGCCAAAGAATTAAATATTTTATCTCCTGCCAAAACACTGCCATTTTCTATTGATGGAGATGGTTATGATATAAGCGAAGAAAAGCGACTCAAATACAGATATCTTGACCTTAGAAGATCACGCCTGAAAAAAAATCTTAGATTAAGACAAGAGGTTATCCATTTTGTTAGAGATTTTCTCAAATCAAAGGAGTTTTTCGAAATAGAAACGCCTATATTAACTAAATCTACGCCCGAAGGAGCAAGAGATTTTTTAGTACCTTCTCGTCTCCAACCGGGAAAATTTTATGCCTTACCTCAAAGCCCTCAGCAATACAAGCAGCTCTTGATGGTTGCCGGGTTTGAAAAGTATTTTCAAATAGCCCGTTGTTTTAGAGATGAAGATCCTCGAGCAGACAGGCAGGCAGAATTTACTCAAATTGATATGGAACTCTCGTTTGTAAGTCAGGAAGATATCTTGACTCTAATAGAAGAAATGATAATTGGGTTGGTCAAAAATATTTTTCCTCAAAAGCACATCTTACAAACTCCCTTTCCCCGACTTCAATACAAAGAAGCAATGGAAAAATATGGCTCAGACAGACCAGATCTAAGAAAAGACAAAAAAAGTCCAGACGAGCTAGCTTTTGCTTTTATTATAGATTTTCCCATGTTTGAATGGTCAGAGGAAGAAAAAAGATGGAAAAGTGTTCATCATCCTTTTACTAGGCCTCAAACTGAAAATATTGTCGAAATTAAAAACAACCCGGAGAAAATTCTTGCCCATCAGTATGATCTTGTATTAAATGGATACGAAATAGGAGGAGGAAGCTTAAGAAGTTATAAAAAAGAAGTATTGGAGGCAGTTTTTGAGATAATGGGACATACAAAATCAGAAATCCAAGAAAAATTCGGCCATTTATTAGAAGCATTTGAATATGGTGTACCACCTCATGGAGGCATTGCTTTGGGCTTAGACCGGCTAATTTCTTTACTAGTTAACGAACCAAACATTAGAGAAGTTATTCCCTTTCCTAAAACAGGTGATTCCAGAGATTTAATGATGAATACTCCCTCTGAAGTTTCTAAAGAACAACTAAAAGAATTATGTTTAGAAGTCAAAAAACCAGAGAAAAACCGTTAATTTTGAGTTCTAATTTAGAGAATTTTAATACTAAAAAGAAACCGTCGTTTAGGTTTTTAATTTTTGTTCTTGTTGTGGCTCTTATGGCTGTAGGGTTTTACTTTCTCAATGTGCTGATTAGCAATTATTTAGAGTGGCAGTATTCAAAAGATATCTATCAAAAGGCTTTAATGGAGATGCCGGTTGATTACAGCTTTCTTAAACCTTTCAGAAACTGGAGTGTAGAACCTTTAGAACTTAATGCAAAAGCAGCCATTTCTTTTTTATATACTGACCAAGGAAAGCAAAGAGTTCTCTATGCTAAAAATATAAATCAGCCGCTTCCAATTGCCAGCATTAGTAAATTATTTACTGCCTATTTTGCAGTAAAAAGCTTTAACCTTAAACGAGAGGTAGAAATTACCAAGGAGGCTATAGATACAGAAGAAGATACGGGACAATTTTGGCTTGGAGAAAAATTTGTTCTAGAAGAGCTTTTACATTCTGTGCTCATTGAATCAAGTAACGATGCTGCTATGGCTATCGCTGATTTAATGGGAAAAGACAAATTTATAGAACTCCTAAACCAAGAGGTTAGAAAAATTGGTTTAAAAAAAACTTACTTACATGATCCTGTTGGAGTAGATCCTGATTTTCCTGAAGAAAAATATAATTTTTCCACTGCATACGACTTAGCTAAATTTGCTGCCTTTTTGATAAAGAAAAGTTGGCAAGATCCAAGAGTAAATCTTATCTGGGAAATAACCAAAAAGAAGGAATATTATCTTTATAGACCCGACGGATCTTTTCATCACAAAATAATTAGCACCAATAAACTTCTCAGCGACGAAGATTTTATTAAAAAATATAAAATTATTGGCGGAAAAACAGGATATACTCCTATGGCAAAAGAATGTTTTCTTTTAGTAATTGAGGCTCCAAACAAAAAGGGAATTATAATTAATGTAATATTAGGATCAGAAGACAGGTTTAAGGAAATGAAAAAACTAACCCAATGGATTAAAAAAGCTTATATATGGTAAACAATAATCTCCCCCTTTATTTGTCAGATCCTTCTCTAATAACTAATGTTCTAAAAGTTTTTTTTGTTGGGACCATTTCTTTTTTAATTGCCTTTTTTTTCACCCCCCTTCTTACTAATTTTTTATACAAGCATAAACTTTGGAAAAAAACTGCCCGAAAGAAATCCATTGATGGCAAAGAAATACCTGTTTTTTCAAAATTCCACGAAGAAGAAGAAATAAAAGTACCCCGTTTCGGAGGTCTTCTGGTATGGGTTATTCCCTCAATAGTAGTCTTCTTTTTCTTCTTTCTTTCAAAAACAGGGATTGATATCTTCAGAAAAATAAACTTTTTGAGCCGAGGACAAACCTGGCTACCTCTTTTTGCTCTTATTGCTGGAGCTATCATTGGCTTTATTGATGATTTTTTACAAACAAAGGGTAAAGGAAGATATATCGGCGGAGGATTAAGTTTAAAATTCCGATTATTCTCAATGTTTCTTATCGGTCTTGTAGGAGGATTATGGTTTTACTATAAACTTGGCTGGAAAATAATACATATTCCAGGCAATGGTGATCTTTATCTAGGAGCTCTTTATATTCCGTTTTTTATTCTTGTAATAATGGCTACTTATGCTGGAGGAGTTATTGATGGATTAGACGGGTTAGCAGGAGGGGCTTTTGCAACAATATTTGGCGCTTATGGAGCAATTGCTTTTTTTAGGGGACAAATTGACTTAGCCGCTTTTTGCGCTTCGATTGCCGGAGCCATCCTAGCTTTTTTATGGTTTAATATTCCTCCAGCCCGTTTTTATATGGGAGAAACCGGAGTAATGGCTCTTTGCGCCGCTCTCACAGTAGTAGCTTTTCTCTCAAATTCTGTATTAGTTTTGCCTATCATCGGCATTCTTTTAGTCATAGAAGCGCTTTCGGTAATCCTCCAGCTTTTTTGGAAAAAACACTTCAAAAGAAAATTATTTTTGGCAGCTCCAATTCATCATCATTTCGAAGGAAAAGGCTGGCCCCACTATAAAGTAACAATGCGTTTTTGGGTGATTGGAGTAATCACTGCTATCATAGGAATAGCAATTGCACTATTAGGATAGGAAATATCGTAGGAATTAAAATTACTTGTTAAAAATTCCAATCACTCAAAAACCACAGAGGGAGTCGGGGAGACTGGGTATCTCCCTGTGTTGGAAAAAAATGAAAAAAACAACTCTTCTACGAAAAAAATACCCTGAATTTATTTATGAAAACTATTCTTGCAAGTTCAAGAATGGCAACTTTTTGATTTCCTTTTATTTTTCCATCAAGCCAGATTTAAAGTTTAAAACAGATATTATTGTCAAAAATCTACCTAAAACCAAAACAATTAATAGATATGTCATTGATAATCTTGTTTTTCACTTAGGGTTAATCGAAATGTTAAACTACTGGAAACTTACTTGCTCTCCAAAAATTTTTATTAAGGCGGGAAATTTAACAAAAGAAGGGAAGCAATTTTTAAAAAAAATTATTTTGAAGGGAATGGGACAGTACTTTTACGAAAATAAAATTGATTTTACCCGAAGAGGTTTTTTAAAAATTGAGACCAACTCTCAAAAAAAAATATACAGGACTGGCAAAATAAAAGCGCACCCTGATAAAGTTCTTATCCCAATCGGAGGAGGAAAGGATTCCATAGTCGTGTTAGAGTCAGAAAAATCGAAGGCGAAAAAAATAGGAATTTTTCTTTTTAATCCTAAACCTCCTCAAAAAAAAGTTGCAAAGATATCGAAAATAAAAGAAATCATTGTTGCTCAGAGAAAAATAGATCCAAAGCTCTTTGAACTAAACTCAAAAGGATATTTAAATGGCCATGTACCTTTTTCTGCTTTCTTGTCACTGTTAACCCTTCTTACAGCTTATATATCCGGATATTCTAAAATAGCCTTTGCTTGGGAAAAAAGCGCCAATGAACCCAATTTAAAATACAAAAAGAGGTGGATAAATCATCAATGGTCAAAAAGCACTGAATTTGAAACAATTTTTAATGATTATAGAAAAAAATTTTTAATCCAGAATATCAGAGTTTATAGCCCCATTCGTAATTTATCTGATTTAGAAATCGCAAAAATATTTTCTCGGCTTACTCAATACCATAGAGCTTTTCTTAGCTGTAATAATGCTTTTAAAATCTCTGCTAGAAAATCAAAATGGTGCGGAAAGTGCCCAAAATGCCTTTTTGTTTTTGCTTCGCTGTATCCGTTTTTAAAAAAAGAACAATTGATTAATATCTTTGGTAAAAATTTATTTGAGGATAAAGACCTTTTGCCAATAATGCTTCGGCTTATTGGGAAGAAAAAGTTTAAACCTTTTGAGTGTGTAGGTACAGCTAAAGAATCTATGAAAATCTTCTCCCTTTGTTTAGAAAAAGACAAAAAAGAAGGAGAAACACCATATCTTCTGAAAGAGTTTCAAAAATTCTCTCAT
>JAGHAC010000041.1 GCA_021161645.1 bacterium | reverse complement strand
TTAATTTTTAATTTGTAATTTTTAATCAATTTTTAATTCTTAATTTTTAAACGGCTAGAATAAGTTTAAAAATTAAAAATTAATCACATAAAAATTGAATAAAAATTAAGAAATACAAATTAAAAATTTCGCTTGTATGTTTGTTCAAAAAACAGAAGAAGCCAGAGAGATGGTCGTTGAGATAAACGGAATCAAAATATTTATAAGAATAAAGGGGCAAGGAAAACCCTTTTTGATTTTGCATGGTTGGGGTGCAAGCGCTGATTCGTGGCGCGAGGTACAAAACATACTTTCTAAAAATTTTCAAGTGATTGTGTTAGATTTACCCGGTTTCGGTAGGAGCGATTTGCCGCCGCAAGTATGGAATTTAGACAATTATAAAGATTTTATTTTAAGGTTTTTAGAAAAAATGAAGCTCGAAAAAGTTTATTTGCTTGGACATTCATTTGGGGGTAATATAGCGATAAAACTATCAGTAGATTATCCAGAGAAATTCACAAAAATTGTTTTAGTCGATGCAGCAGCTATCAGGAGACCAAAAAATATCTTTCAGAAAATAATAGGTGTATTTGCTGGAATAATTAGTTTGTTTAGCTTTCTTCCAGGATACAAATTTTTACGCAGAAGTTTTTACCGCATAGTTTTAAGAAAGACAGATTATCTTAAAGTTGCTGGAACGATGAAAGAGGTTTTTAAAAAAGTTATTTCAGAAGATTTAAAGGATTATTGTCATAAAGTTAAGGTTCCTACTTTAATTATTTGGGGAAAGAAAGATAAAATTACTCCTCTCAAAGATGGTTTCCTGATTAACAAACTCATTCCCAATTCAAAAATAGAAATTATAGAAGAGGCATTACATGCCCCAAATTTGTCGCATCCTGAAGAATTGGCACAAATCATAAAAGAACACCTTTATTAAAAATGATAAGAGCAATTTTTTTCATTCTTTGGACAATAAAAGAGATTAAAGCAATTCTCTTTTGGGTTTATCTTTGGCAGTTAAAAGAATATCATCACAAAAGATTTATCGACCATTTTAGAACTGCGAAAGGAAAAAAAATTTTCTCTAATTGGCTTTTTTTAATCAAGATAGGAATTTTCTTTCTTTCTTTATTTTTCTCTTTTAGAATTTTAGTTTATCTTTTATTGGTAATTTATTTACTGGAGGCAACAAGAACATTGTTTAGTATTAGTAAGAAACGCATTAAAGCGCCTATTTTCACTACAAAAGCCAAATTGATAACTTTTCTTTCCTTTTCTTCTGTTTTTGCTTTAAGCATAGTTGGCTTATTAAGGTTTTCAATTTTCAATTTTGTCACTTTTCTTTTGGCTGCAGACATTTTGACTCCTCTCTTTGTTGGCTTTTTTGTTTTTTTGTTTCAGCCACCAACATTAATCTTTCAACATATATTGCTAGAAAAAGCAAGGAAAAAGCGAAATAAATTAAAAGATTTGATAGTTGTAGGAATTACTGGAAGTTATGGCAAAACCACAACAAAAGAAATTATATCTTTTATTTTAACGCACAACTTTAAAGTGTTAACAACAGAAAAACATATTAATGCTGAGGTAGGAATTGCAAAGACAATATTAGAAAAGTTAAACGATCAGGAAGTTTTTGTCGTAGAAATGGGCGCTTACGAAAGAGGAAAAATAAGACAAGTATGTAAGATGGTAAAGCCAAAAATTGGAGTTTTAACAGGGATAAACCAGCAACATATGGCAATCTTTGGAAATCAAGAGAATATTATTAAAGGGAAGTTTGAGTTGATAGAGGCGCTACCTAAAGATGGAATGGCGGTGGTGAATTGGGACAATCAATTTATAAGCTCAAAGCTCAAAACTCAAAACTCAAAGTCACAGCTTAAAAGTCAAAAATTAAAAAATATTAAAATTATTAAATACGCCATTAAAAATAAAAATGAGGCGGATATATGGGCAGAAGGTGTAAAAATTGAAAAAGAAAAGCTTTCTTTTTGGTTAGCTACAAAAGAAGGAGAGAAGGAGTTCTGCGAAGTTAATTTAATCGGTGGTCATAATGTTTATGCTATTTTAGCAGCCTGCGCAGTGGCAAGAGAATTAGGAATGTCGTTAACTGAAACTACTCAAATTTTGAGAGAAATAAAACCAGATTTTGGAGCGATGAAATTAAAGAAAGGAATAAATGGGATGGATATTATCGATGCTTCTTATTCAGCAAATCCCGACGGAGTAATGTCAGCCTTGGATTATCTTAGAACTTGGAAAAACAAAAAGGTAATCGTAATGCCCTGTCTAATTGAGCTTGGAAAAGCTTCAAAAGAAGTTCACGAGAGAATAGGACAAAAAATTGCTGAAGTTTGCGATTTAGCAATTATAACTACAAAAGATAGGTTTAAAGAGCTTAAAAAAGGCGCCACAAGTAAAGGAATGAAGAATGAGAATGTTCTCTTCATTGATAATTCAGAAAAGATTTTTGAAAAAATAAAAAGCTTTTGTGAAGCAGGAGATGTAGTTCTTTTAGAAGGAAGGGTGCCGGAGCACTTGAAAAGATTAATCTTAAAAGAAAAATAATTTTTTAATTCTAAGATGAAACCAATATTTATCTCTCTTTCTCCGAATATTGAAAAGGACGACCTTAAAGAGACGCTTAGGCTTATTTTTTGCTGCCCTTGGAAATGGAAAAAAGGAAAAACAACAAAATTATTGGAAGAGAAATTTAAAGAATATTTAGGAGTAAAATACACTTTTTCTTTTAATAGTGGAAGAAGCGCCTGGTTTGCTATTTTGAAATCGCTCAAGCTTAAAAAAGGAGAAGAGGTGTTAGTACAAGCATTTACTTGTAACGCCCTTATTAATCCTATTTTAGCTTTGAATCTTAAACCTGTTTATGTAGATATTGAACAAGATACTCTTAATATAGATCCGGATGATTTAAGAAAAAAAATTTCTCCCAAGAGTAAAGTAGTGGTGGCTCAACATACTTTTGGTTTGCCATCAAAAATAGATCAGATTTTAGAAATCTGCCAAAAACACAATCTTATTCTAATTGAAGATTGCGCTCATTCGCTAGGCGCTCGATATAGCGCCAAAAAAATTGGCACCTTTGGTAGGGCGGCATTTTTTAGTTTTGGAAGAGACAAAATTATATCTTCTGTATATGGAGGAATGGCAGTAACAAATGACCCTCTTTTAGCAGACGGTTTGGAGAAATTCTGGCAAAATTGCTCCTATCCTGGCAATTTTTGGATATTTCAACAGCTTTTACATCCAATTTTAATAGAGTATTTGGTAAAACCTCTTTACGGATTTTCTACCTTAGGAAAATATTTTCTTGTTGCCTTGCAAAAATTAAAAATTCTCTCAAAAGCAGTAACAAAAAAAGAAAAGCAAGGGAAACTGCCTGATTACATTCCACAGAGAATGCCTGAGGCTTTAGCAAGATTAGCCCTAAACCAATTTCAAAAATTAGAAAGGTTTAACAAACATCGAAAAAAAATTGCAGAAATTTATTATCGTCAATTACGGGGTCTCAAGGTTCGACTTCCTGTAGATAATTCCGGCAGAGTTTATATGCGTTATTCTTTAATTTGTGAAAAGGTTAATACAGATAAAATTTTAAAGAATCTCAGAAGAAAAAAGATTTTTCTTAACGATGGATGGAGAAAAACCGTCATAGTACCGCCCGATACAAATCAGGAGAAAATGAATTATTCGGAGGGAAGTTGTCCAACGGCAGAAAAAGTAGCCAATACGATTCTTAACTTGCCAACCCATATTAATATCAAGGAGCAACAGGCAGAATACATAGTTAAAGCCATAAAGGATCTTTACACATATTAAAAAAAATGATATAAGAAAAATATTCCTACTAAAAACAAGGAGGGATGAGTGTTGAAAAAACCAAAAAAAGAGGAATTTGAAATTGTTGAGTTTTATTCACCAGAAGAGATTCGGGATAGAGTGCAGGTTTTGGCAAGGGAGATAGCAGAAGACTATGGACCGTTGTTGCAAAAAGATAATGAGCAACTAGTGATGGTAGGAGTTCTGAATGGAGCAGTGCCCTTTATTGGAGATTTAGCAAGAGAACTTAGTCAGTATTTTCTCCCGGGAACAATTCAGATTGATTATCTTGCTATCTCTAGTTATAAAGGAAGGAAACAGAAGGCGCAAATTCGTCTAGAAAAAGACACAAAAGCACCCCTTAAAGACAGACATGTATTGGTGGTAGAAGATATCGTTGATTCGGGAAGAACCTTAAGACAAATTATGAGCGTTATGTCTGCCAAAGAACCCGCCAGTATTAAAGTTTGTGTTCTTATAAACAGATATAAACCGCAAGAAAGAGAAGTAGAGCCAGATTATGTAGGAATTACCGTTTGGCAAAAGCTTTGGCTTATAGGATATGGGCTAGATCTTTGTGGCCTTGGCAGAGAATTACCCTGGATAGGATATATTGTGGATCCTTAATAAAACATAGGGCGTCTGAACAAGACGCCCTTTAATTTTTGGCAACTTCTGGTTATAATATTATATAATTACAAACAATTAATTTTATAAAAGATGACAATGATTCAATTTCGAGATTTTCAAAAAGTTGAGCTTGCAATAGGAGAAATTTTAGAGGCTAAGAAAATAGAAGGTTCAGAGAAATTGATGTTATTAAAAGTGGACATAGGAGATGAAGTAAGACAAATTGTTGCCGGAATAGGTAGTTTTTATCAACCCGAAGATCTTATTGGAAAAGAAATAGTGGTAGTTGTTAATCTTGAACCCAAAAAGTTAATGGGTTATGAAAGTAGGGGAATGCTCCTTGCGGCAGTTAAAAAAGACGGAGAAGTTGTTTTAATCGTTCCAGAAAAGAAAGGAGGTGCTGGCACAAAAGTTAGTTAATTTTTTCTAATATGGATACCACAACTATAAAAGATATAGA
>JAGHAC010000022.1 GCA_021161645.1 bacterium | reverse complement strand
CTATAGATTTTAGAAAAGGGGTTTTGGTTGGGATAATAGAAAGCGATGGTAGCGTTTTGAAACAAAGAAATAATATTGTAATTCACCTTGGCAACGGCGAACTGATAGAAGATATTTTTATCCTTGCCAAGGGAGTAGGGGTGAATGCAACTAAATACAGCAGTAAAAACCGCACAGGCGCAAAAGAAAAAACAGGATATACTTTACATATAACGGCTGATTTTCCTGAGTGGTTGAGATCTTATTTTGGCTTAAAGAAAGGAAAAAGCGCTAAATATAAGGACTACGGCGATTTCTATGGGGTGAAGATTGTCAAAATCGAAAAAGAAAAATATACAGGCTATGTATATGATTTTGAGATAGATAGCAAAGATCACGCTTTTCAATTAGCCAATGGTATAATCACTCATAATTGTTGCCGGCTTAGGCTTAATCTTACAGAACTTTATAATCGAGGAGGAGGCGGATTATTTGGTAGCGGCTCTTTAACAGGAAGTATCGGCGTTGTTACCATTAATCTTCCGAGAATAGGCTATCTCTCCAAAACAAAAAAAGAATTCTTTGAACGTTTAGGAAAAATGATGGATTTAGCAAAAGAGAGTTTAGAAATAAAAAGAAAAACAGTAGAGAATTTTATAGAAAAAGGACTTTATCCTTATTCAAAACATTATCTTTCTGGTATTAAAAAGGCTCGTGGTCAATACTGGGCAAACCATTTCTCAACTATAGGACTTATAGGAATGAACGAAGCCCTTTTGAATTTCTTAGGAGAAGATATTGCCACAAGACGAGGAAGGAAGTTTGCTTTAGAGGTGATGGATTTTATGAGAAAAAGATTAGTAAAATACCAGAAAGAGACAGGAAATATTTATAACCTTGAAGCTACGCCAGCAGAATCTACCACATATCGCCTTGCCCAAAAAGATAGAGAAAAATATCCAGATATTATTACCGCTGGAACAAAGAAAGTTCCCTATTATACAAATTCTACTCAACTACCCGTGAACTTTACCGATGATTTGTTTGAAGCGCTCAAATTTCAAGATGACCTTCAGTGCAAGTATACAGGGGGTACGGTTTTTCATATATTTTTAGGAGAAAAAGCACCGAATGTGGATACAGTAAAGGCGCTCGTAAAAAAGGTCTTTGAGCAGTTTAAACTTCCTTATATCACTATCACTCCAACATTTTCCATTTGTCCGGTTCATGGCTATATCGCTGGAGAACATTTTTATTGTCCTAAATGCACAGTTAAGCAACCCTGCGAAGTTTATTCTCGGGTAGTAGGATACCTAAGGCCAGTTTCTCAATGGAATTTTGGAAAGCAACAGGAATTCAAAGAAAGAAAAGAGTTTAAGATTAAGAAATCAAAAGCCCATCTTTAAATGGTAATTGGTGGCTTACAAAAATTTACTCTTTTAGATTATCCCGGAAAGATTGCCGCGACAGTATTTCTTGCTGGATGTAATTTCCGCTGTCCTTTTTGTTATAATCCAGAACTTGTTTTGCCGGAAATAATAAAGAATACTCCCAAGATATCCGAGAGATCCTTTTTTAAATTTTTAAAAGAGAGGAAAGATTTATTGGAGGGCATAGTAGTGTGTGGTGGAGAGCCTACTATTCATCAAGATCTCCCTTTATTTATAAAAAAGATAAAAAAAATAGGTTTTGCTGTAAAGCTTGACACAAACGGTTCAAATCCGCAAATGTTAAAAAAGCTTATAGATCAAAACTTAATTGATTATGTGGCTATGGATGTTAAGGCTCCAAAGGAAAAGTACCAAGAGATTACAGGCGGAAGGTGTAATTCAGAACCGATAGAAAAAAGTATTTCTATATTAAAATCAAGTAAGATAGATTACGAATTTAGGACCACCGTTGTTCCTACTCTTTTATCGAAAGACGATATTTTAAAAATTGTAAAGTGGATAAGTCCGGCAAAAAAATATTTTCTCCAGAATTTTTCTCCCTCTAAGCATATTGATCACAGGTTCAATAACCTAAAACCTTATCCCGAAGAATATCTTTTAGAAATCAAAAAAGTTATCGAGCCATTTTTTGATGTGTGCGGAGTAAGAAATTAGAGAAAGGTAAAATTTTTCTATTATTGCTGGCATTTTCAGTCTTAGGTTTGAGTATCGGCACAATGTTAAGACTCAGCTATCTATGTTGGCTGAGTTTTTTCTTTTTTGCGACGGTGCTTTTTTATAAAAGAAATATCCTGTTGGCTTTTTCTATTGCTCTTGTCTTTATCTTTTCCGCTTGCTACGCCTTTAACTTTACAAAAAATATTGCATCAGCAAAAGAGGCTCTTTTTTCGCAGAAAACTCCAGTCTCAATATACGGAAAAATTATAACTTATCCTCAGGAAACCGAGAATTCTCAGAAATTTGTGCTTTCTGTTAAAAAAGTAAACCAGGTTAAAATGAAAACAAAAATTTTGGCATATTTTAGCAAAGATAAAAATTTTTACAAAGGTGAAAGGATTAGGATTTTGGGAGAAATAAAAGAACCCCCAAGTTTTGAGGATTTTGATTACAAAAATTATCTTTACAAACAGGGAATTGTAGGCATTATTTATTATCCAGAATTAAAAGAGGTCAAAGAAGCGAATTTTCTCTATAAGATTATTGATAGAGCAAGAAAGAGAGCAAATAAAATATTTTCAGAAAACCTTCCTTATCCAGAAAATTGTTTTGTTAAGGCGATTGTTTTGGGAGAAAAAAGAGAACTTCCGGAAAAACTCAAGGAAATTTTTAACAAATCTGGCATCCGTCACATCACAGCGATTTCAGGAATGCATATAGTTATTTTGCTTAATATTTTGACATCTTTTTTTATCTCTCTTGGTTTGTGGCGACAACAAGCCGGCCTACTCTCGCTTTTCTTTATTGTTTTATATATTTTCTTTATTGGTTTTCAGCCATCTGCAGTAAGAGCAACCATTATTGGAGGTGGGATCATCATTGCTCAGATTTTTGGAAGATTGCCTGACACTACTCGGTTTCTTTTACTTGCGGCCGTAGCGATGCTGTTTGTTAACCCATTTTTAATTTATGATATTGGTTTTCAGCTATCTTTTTTGGCAGCCGCAGGCATTAATTATTTAACGCCATTTTTGAATAAAAAACTAAAAAGAGTTCCCAGTGTTTGTAGTTTAAGAGATATTTTATCGATGTCTCTTGGGGCGCAAATTTTTACAATTCCTCTTCTTTTGTATCACTTCGGATATTTTTCCCTACTTTCTTTCTTAACAAACATCTTAGTTGTTCCTCTAATGCCCCTTTTGCTTGTCTTGGGAATTTTTGCCTTAATTTCTGGCTTCATCTCTTATTGGTTAAGCTTTTTCTTCTTTCTTCCTCTTTTTATTATTTCTCGATATATTATTTGGGTGGCTTCAACCTTCTCTCAGCTCACAAGTTTTATTTTAAATCTCAAAGTTTCCCTAATTCTTGTAATTTTGTATTATCTCTGTCTATTTGTGCTGATTAGAAAAATATTAAACAAGCAAAGATATTGGTTTCTGAAAATTTAAAAATCAATTTTCAAGAAAAAGAAAATATGAGATAATATATTAATGTCGGTTTTAAGATTTCCAGAAAATTTTCTTTGGGGAGCGGCAACCGCTGCTTATCAAGTAGAAGGAGGTAATATTTACAGCGATTGGAACGATTACTATCCTGCTGGTATTGCCTGTGATCATTATCACAAATATCAAGAAGACTTTGACTGGGTTACCACGCTCAATCAGAATGCTCATCGTTTTTCTATTGAATGGTCAAGAATTGAAAAGAAAGAAGGAAGGTTTGATCAGAAAGAAATTGAGCATTACCGGAAGATACTTCTTTCGCTCAAGGAAAAAAAGATTAAAACAGTGCTTACCCTGTTTCACTTTACTCTTCCGAAATGGTTTCAGCAGAAGGGAGGTTTTGCCAAACAAAAAAACATTTTTTATTTTGAGCGATTTGCTAACAGGATTTTTGACGAGTACAAAAACCTTGTTGATTTTTGGGTAGTTATTAACGAGCCTCAAGTTTATGCTGCTCAAGGATATCTTTTAAAGATTTGGCCTCCCAAAAAGAGAAGTTTGATGCTATATTTAAGAGTTCTAAGGAATTTAATTTTGGCGCACAAAATTGTTTATAAAAGTTTTCATCAAAAAGAATCTCAGGTTCGGATAGGTATTGCCAAAAACAACCAGTTTTTTGAGCCATATAATTCAAAGTCTGCTTCTGACAAATCAATAGTGAAAATTGCCAATTGGTGGCAGAATTATTATTTTTTAAACAAGCTGACAAACCACCTCGATTTTATAGGACTCAATTATTATTTTCATAATAAAATCAAATTCCCGTTTTTCATTAAAAACGAGAATAAAATTGTTTCTGATATTGGTTGGGAGATCTACCCAAAAGGTATATATTTTACATTGAAAGATTTAAAGCAGTATAGCTTGCCAATTTATATTACCGAAAATGGAGTAGCCGACAAAAAAGATTCTTTGAGAGAAAAATTTATTAAAGATCATCTTTATTGGATATGGAGAGCAATTCAGGAAAAAGTAGATATAAGAGGGTATTTTCACTGGTCTCTTCTTGATAATTTCGAATGGGAAAAGAGATTTGAACCCCGTTTCGGTTTAATAGAAGTTGATTATAAAACACTGGAACGCAAGCCCAGAAAAAGCGCCTTTTATTATGCTCAAATTTGCAAGACAAACCAAATAAATCTTCCCTAATCATTCACTACCCACTACTCACTACCCACTAATCTATGCTTTGGCTAACTCTAACAATCGTTTCTTATTGTTGTTCGGCTGTTACCTCGGTTGTAGATAAAATATTCCTTTCAGGTCCCATTCCTAAACCGAAAGCATACGCTTTTTATATAGGTGTTTTGGGAATTCTGGCACTAGTTTTAATTCCTTTTGGGTTTCAAGTGCCTCCTCTGCAAATAATTTTAATTGCTCTTTTTGCTGGAGGAATATGGATGGTTGGAATAATATATTTATTTAAGGGATTAAGACAATTTGAAGCTTCCAGAATCATTCCGGCTATAGGAGGATTTTTGCCCCTTTTTACCTTAGGGCTTGTTTATCTTTTTTCTTGGCGGACAAATTTATCAACTCCACTGTTGACATCTTGGCATCTTCTTTCTTTTGTTTTATTAATTTTGGGAAGTGTATTAATTAATTTCCAGAAAGACAAACGCTTGACCGCAAAAAGTCTTATTTTGTCTGTATGGACTGCCTTCTTGTTGGCTCTTAACTTTGTAGCCACAAAGATTGTATTTTTAAATCAGCCTTTTGTTTCTGGTATTGTCTGGACGCGGATTGGAACATTTTTAGTTGCCCTTACTCTTATTTTTTCCAAAGAGGTACGGGAGGAAATTTTTCCTAAAAAAAGAAAGGAGGCATCAAAACCATTATTCAGAAAACCAAGGCTTACTTTAATTTTTCTAGCCAATCAAGCAGTTGGGGCAATATCCGGCGTTTTACAAGGGCTTGCTATTTATTTTGTTCCCTTGGGAATGCTTGCTTTTATCAATGCTTTAGAAGGAACAAAATATGTCTTTTTGTTGATTCTGACTACTTTTCTTTCATTGAAATTACCAAAGATTTTATCAGAAACTCTCTCTAGGAAAGTTATTCTTCAAAAAATAATTGCAACCCTTCTTATCGTTTGTGGATTAACCGTTCTTTATAGCTTATGAGAAGGATATTTATAATTTTTTATACGGTTTTAGGAATTCTTTTTGTTCTCCTTGTCTTTTTCTTCTTTATTGGTTGGCAAAAGCCCGCCCAAAATATCAACTGGGGGGTAGTTTTTTCTCAAAGACACGCTTATTATTTGGGGCTTGACTGGAAGAAAAATTACCTCGCTATTTTAGATGATCTCGGAGCAAAGAATCTAAAATTAATCGCCTACTGGGATTTAATTGAAAAAGAAAGAGGAGTATATGATTTTTCTGATCTTGATTGGCAGATTGAAGAAGCACAAAAAAGAAACGCCAAAGTATTGTTGGTTATTGGAAGAAGGGTTCCGCGCTGGCCCGAATGCTTTATTCCAAAATGGGCTTTGTCTCCTCAAGATATACATAAAAAAGCCCTGTTAGAATATATTAGAGAAGTAGTAAAAAGGTATAAAGATGATCCAACAATCTGGGCTTGGCAAATAGAGAACGAACCTTTTTTTCCTTTTGGAGAATGTCCTCCACCGGACAAAAATCTTTTAAAGCAAGAAATAGAACTGGTTAAATCGCTAGATGACAAAAAAAGGCCAGTGGTAGTTACCGAGAGCGGAGAAATTCCTTTATGGTTTAAGGCAGCAAAATTTGGCGATATTGTAGGACATACCCTTTATAGAAAGGTTTGGGTTTCTCAGTTACATGCATATTTTAAATATCCTTTTCCACCGGTTTATTATGGTCAAAAAGCATGGCTTATAAAAGCAATTTTTAAGAAACCGGTTATTTGTGTAGAATTGCAAGCAGAGCCTTGGGGACCGGTTCTTTTATATGATCTTCCCTTAGAAGAGCAGAAGAAAACAATGGATTTAGAAAAATTTAAGGAGGTTATTAATTTTGCCAAAAACACCGGCGAAGACACTTTTTATCTTTGGGGAGCAGAATGGTGGTATTGGCTGAAGGAAAAACATAAAGATTCCGCAATATGGCAGGAGGCACAGAAATTATTTAATAGAAGATTATAATTTTTATATGATATTTCACTGGCAAAGATTTAAGAAGAGCTTGAAAGTTGCTATTGGTGGCATAGGGTTTGCTATTAGAAAAGAAGAAAACTTCCGACTAATGTTTTTGGCGGCATTAATTGCCATCGTTTTATCATTTGTTTTTCCTCTTAAGACCGCAGAGAGAGCTCTAGTTTTTCTTACTATAACCATTGTTTTGGGTATGGAGCTTATCAATGCTCAGATTGAAAAGGTCTTAAATTTCTTGCAGCCAAATTTAGATAAACGCGTTAAAATAATAAAAGATCTTTCTGCGGGCGCGGTTTTAATTACCGCTATAGGTGCCCTTGTTGTAGGATTAGTTATATTTTTGCCTAAAATCATAGGTCTTTTAAAATAACAATATAAGTGATATGATTATTAATGCTTATTAACTCTTCTAAATTATGGAAGAAAAATTTTTAAGTGACCACCAAGAAATTTCTGAGCCTTCCAAAAAATTTTTGTTTAATCTTCGTTCTCCAAAAATATTTTTGCTAGTGATTCTATTAAGCATCATTTTTGGCGCTTTGGGCGGATTTGCTTTTGTCCAATTATATTGGGAGAATCAACTTAATCAGTTATTGAAAAATCTCAGAATTGAATCGCCAATAATTAAGAAGGAAACAATTATCCAAAATCAATACACTCCTCAGACCTCTCAGGAAGAGAAAATTATAAATGCTGTTAAGAAAGCATCACCGGCCGTTGTAAGTATTGTTATTACCAAAGATGTCCCTATCATAGAACAATATTTTATAAATCCTTTCGGGTCAGATTGGCCCTTTGAAATTCAGATTCCTCAATATAGAGAAAAAGGCACCAAAAAGGAGAAAATCGGCGGAGGTACCGGCTTTATTATTTCCTCCGACGGTCTCGTTTTAACAAACAAACACGTAGTAAATGAGCAAGATGCAGAATATACTATTTTTACTAATGATGGCAAAAAATATCCAGCAAAAATTTTAGCAAAAGATCCTTTTTACGATCTGGCAATTTTGAAGATAGATCAGTCAAGCATTCCGGCAGTTCAGCGGAAAACCTTTCCCACTCTAAAACTTGGCGATTCTTCTAAAATTCAGATAGGACAGACAGTAATTGCTATAGGCTATGCTCTTGGAGAGTTTCAGAACACTGTTTCGGTGGGAGTAGTTTCGGGTTTAGGAAGAACAATTACCGCTTCAGGCGGCGGTATGGCAGAAACACTGGAGGATGTTATCCAGACAGACGCGGCAATTAACCCTGGAAATTCCGGAGGTCCCCTTCTTAATTTAGCAGGCGAGGTTATAGGAATTAATGTAGCAAGAGCCTTTTCAGGTGAAAATATTGGATTTGCTATACCTGTCAATAAAGCCAAAAGAGCAATAGAACAAGTAAAAACAGTTGGCAAAATTGTATATCCATTTTTGGGTGTATATTACACTATTATTACTCCGGAGATGAAAGAAGAATTTAACCTTCCTTTTGATTTTGGAGCATGGGTAGGAAGAAATGCTAATGGTCAGAAAACAGAGACGGCGGTAACTTCTGGCTCGCCTGCTGCTGCGGTGGGCTTAAAAAGAGATGATATAATATTAGAATTTAATGGAGAAAAGATTACTCAGTCCAATTCTCTTGCCAAGATTATTCAAAAATATAAGCCGGGAGATCCCGTAGTATTAAAAGTATGGCGGGAAGGAAAGATTATTACCGTTAATGTTACTCTGGGAGAAAGGACAGAATAAATTATTGACATTTTAAAAATCATATACTATTATAGATTGTCAAATTTAACCTCAATTTTATGTTTGTAAATCCGGGAGGAGAATTTACCCAAAAAGCTCAAGAAGCTTTGATAAAAGCTCAAGATATCGCCTCGCAGAATAAACAGCAGCAGGTTGATGCTTTACATCTGCTGGCGGCTTTAGTATTACAACAGGGAACCATTATTGAAACAATCTTAAGGAAATTGGGTATTGAGCCGCAAGAAATCTATAATTTAACATCAAGAGAACTTTACAAAATTCCAACCAGCACAGAGCTTTTTGTGCCTAAAAACCAGTTCTATCTTACTCAAGATCTGGCAAAAGTTTTAGATAGGGCTAAAAAGGAAGCAATGGCAATGAGAGACGAGTTTGTTTCTGTTGAGCATTTTCTTTTGGCGCTCTTAAATGTGGATACTGAAGCTCGAAGAATTTTGGAGGTTTTTAAGCCCAGAGGGCTTGTTTATGAAAATATTTTAGAAATTCTAAAAGACATTCGAGGTGGAGAAAAAATTACTGATCCCAACCCTGAGGCAAAACAGCAAGCCATTGATAAATATTGCAAAAACTTAACAAGGCTTGCCCGCGAAGGAAAGCTTGATCCGGTAATTGGAAGAGAAAACGAAATAAGAAGAGTTATTCAAATTCTTTCCCGAAGAACAAAAAATAACCCAGTGTTAATAGGAGAAGCAGGCGTAGGGAAGACAGCTATTGTAGAAGGTTTAGCTCAACGAATAGCGCAAGGTAATGTTCCCGCAAGCTTAAAAGACAAAGAAATTATTGCTCTTGATCTAGGCTTGCTTATTGCCGGAACAAAATACAGAGGAGAGTTTGAGGCTCGGCTTAAATCTCTTTTACGCCAGATAGAAAAATCTAAAGGAAGATATATATTATTTATTGACGAACTCCACACAATTATTGGGGCTGGCGCTGCTGAAGGAGCAGTAGATGCTTCAAACTTGCTCAAGCCGGCTCTAGCAAGAGGGGAAATAAGAGTGATAGGAGCAACTACAATAAAGGAATATCAAAAATATATAGAGAAAGACCCAGCTTTTGAACGAAGATTTATGCCGGTATATGTAAGCGAACCCTCTATTGAGGATACTATTGCTATTTTGAGAGGCATAAAAGAGAAATATGAACTCCATCATGGAGTGAAAATTACCGATGCGGCAATAGTGTCAGCGGCAGAGCTGGCAGCGAAATATATCACCGACAGACATCTGCCTGATAAAGCAGTAGACCTTATTGATGAAGCTACTTCATCTTTGCGGCTGGAAATGGAATCTGAGCCAATTGAAATAGAGGAATTAAGGAAAGAAATTCAACGGTTGGAAATAGAGAAAGAAGCGCTTAAAAAAGAAAAAGGCAAAAAAGTTCAGCAAAGGTTAAGAGTAATAGAGAGATCTTTAGCAGATCTTAATGAAAAGTTAAAAAATCTTGAGCTTAAATGGCAGACCGAAAAAAAATTACTTGATCGGATAAGAGAACTAGAAAAAGAAATAGATCAACTTAATTTTGAAGCAGAAAAAGCCCAAAGAGAGGGAAATTTAGAAAGAGTAGCAGAAATTAAGTACGGAATTATTCCTGGAAAAATAAAAGAGATAAAGTCAAAAGAAAAAGAGCTGGAAAAATTTAGAAAGAAACACCGCCTTCTTAAAGAGGAGGTTACCGAAGAAGATATTGCCCGAGTTGTCTCCCGCTGGACAGGCATTCCGGTGACAAAACTATTGGAAAGCGAGGCTCAAAAATTGGCTCGTATGGAAGAATATCTTCACAAAAGGATCGTGGATCAAAAAGAAGCAATCAAGGCAATAGCAAACGCAATCAGAAGAAGCAGGGCTGGAATTTCAGAAGAAAACAGGCCTATGGGATCGTTTATCTTTTTGGGACCTACCGGCGTGGGAAAAACCGAGACAGCAAAAGCCTTAGCAGAATTTTTGTTCAATGACGAGAATGCCTTGGTGCGCCTGGATATGTCTGAGTATATGGAAAGACACTCGGTATCTAAAATTATCGGCTCACCCCCTGGATATGTTGGTTATGAAGAAGGAGGGCAGCTTACAGAAAAAATTCGCAGGCGTCCATACAGCGTGATTCTCTTTGACGAAATAGAAAAAGCCCACCCAGAAGTTTTCAATCTCCTACTTCAAATTTTAGACGACGGCCGCCTCACCGACGCTAAAGGCAGAGTAGTATCTTTCAAAAACACCATTATTATAATGACCTCAAATTTGGGCTCTGAGTATATCTCGAAGATGGCTCCTTTGGGCTTCTCAACCAAGAAAGAAAAAACCACAGAAGATCACAAAGAAAAAATAATGGAAATCCTCAAAGAGCACTTTCGACCAGAATTTTTGAACCGAATTGATGAGATTATTATCTTTAATTATCTTGGTCCTGAGGAGATCCGCCAGATTGTTGAATTAGAATTAAGAAAGGTGGCAGAAAGGTTAGAGAAGAAGGGTGTTAAGATAAAAGTTACAAAGGCGGCAAAGGAATTGCTTGCGAAAAAAGGATATGACCCAAACCTAGGGGCAAGACCTCTAAAAAGAACTATTCAAAAATTGGTTTTAGATCCACTAGCCTTCAAGATCGTAAGCGGAGAAGTAAAAGAAGGAGAAGCGGTAACAGTAGATGCTACAGGAGACAAGATTATTTTAAAAGGACCACGAGAAATAGTTAAAACACTAAAAGAGCCAGCAACCAGTTAATTCTCCGCTACATCGTCTCACAAAGCTAATATAAGAGAAGCTGGGCTAGGTTGAACCTAGTCTAGCTTTTTCAAATTGTTGAGATTTTGATTTAAGTGGAAAAAATGAGGGTTTACAAATTTTTATGATTGGATAAAATAAATAAGATTAATGAAATATACAAGCCGGTCAACTGACCGGTCAAAAGGTCCTTTCAAAATTAAAATTAACGGACAACTATGAACATTAGATTTAAAAAAACCAAATTTAACTTCCGCGTTTTTATAAATTGGCTGGTAATTATTTTGGTGCTGGCCGCCATCGGAATATATGCTTATTTGCAAAAAACCGGAAAGATAGAACAGCTCTCAAGAAATGTAGAGCCGTCTCGAGAAGCATCAATAGGAGAAAGTCCGGCAATATCTTCGGACACTAGCATGGAAAGCGTTAATCAAACTCAATCTCCTCAGCTTCCTATTGAATTAAATCCTACAGAAACTATTAATCAGCAAGAGATGTCCGCTCCTGTGTCGCAGAGTAAAACATACAAGGAGGTTGCGGAATACGGAGAAGGAATTACTCATTTGGCAAGGAAAGCTCTAAAAGAATACTTAAACAAACATTCGAATATCGATCTTACTCCGGAGCATAAAATATACATAGAGGATTATATTCAAAATCACATAGGAGATAGATGGTTAAGTTTTGGAGAGGAGATAGAAATATCAGAAAATTTAATAGCGGAGGCGATTAATAAATCTCAACAGCTTTCAACCGAGCAATTGGAAAATCTCAAACAATATTCTGCTCTTGTTTCTTTCTAAATTATGGAAATTTTAAGAGACAATATTTTAAAATTAACTCTAGCTTTGTATAGGGTTTCAGAAAGAATTCCCCAAGAAGAACCTTTGAGAAAAAAGATAAGAGAGAAAGCAAACGAGATTTTAGAACTGATTTTTTCTATTAATCCCGGCATAGATTTTGAGAGGAAAATGAAAATCAAAGAAGAAATAAGAGTATTGGGAAGCTTTTTTAAGATAGCGTCTGAACAGAATTGGGTGAATTCAAAAAATTTTAAAGTTCTTTTGGAAGAATATAAAAAGATATATAATTTAGTCGATAAGCTCGCTGATGTGAATTTAACGCAAAAAGAAGAGGAAAGACCAAAAGTTCAAATATCTCAAGAATCGCGTATAATTTCTAAAAAATTAACAAAGCCTACCAAAAACGCTCAAGGAGAAAGATCTATTAATAATTTTTCTCCTCCGGAAAGGCAGAAAAGGATTTTAGCATTAATTCATCAAAACAAAAGAGCAACCTTAGAAGAGCTAAGGTTTAAATTTTCGGATATAAGCCAGAGAACATTAAGGAGAGATTTAGAAAAGTTGATTAAAGAAGGGAAAATTATTCGAAAACGGCTTGGAAAGAAAAATGTAATATATGAGGCCAGAGGCAGTACAGAAATTGGACAATATACGGTCACGAAATAAGTTGTCCGCATTTTGTCCACATTTTGTCCACAATGTCTCTGACCGTTTTTTATTAAATCGGACAATAGTTTTATGAAAAAGGACAACAATAAAGAGTTTGGCAAAATTTATGACCGCTATGTAGAAAAGATATATCGCTTTGTATATCTTAAGGTAAGTTCTAAACAGGTTGCAGAAGATATTACATCTGAGGTTTTTTTGAAAACCTTTCGGGTTTTTCAAAGGCGAAAAGCAAAGAAAATAAAAAATCCGGGAGCGTTTTTATTTAAAACTGCCAAAAATATTTTGACCGATTTTTACAGAAAGCGGTCAAAGTTTTATTTGTCCTCTTTGGAAGAAATAAAAGAAGTACGGGATCCAGGTCAAGAAGTTGTCCAAAAAGAAATTGTCCGCGAAGAAACAAACAAAATACTTCAAGCAATGTCGCGTCTTAAAGAGGATTATCGGGATCTTTTGTTATGGTACTATGTAGAAGATTTAAGTGTTCCTGAGATTTCTCAAATTACCGATAAATCGGAAAATGCTGTAAGGGTTACTATTCATCGGGCGATGAATGCTCTGAAAAAAATTCTTGAGGAAGAAGAAAAAGTGTAATAAAAACACCTTTTTTTCGTCATAATATATAGAGGGTATGAACGAAAAAGAAATTATAGCAAAACTTCAACTTCTGAGAGAAATAAAACCAGAAAAAGAGTGGGTGGCTGTCACGAAAGAAAAAATTATCCCACAAAAAAGACAATCTATGTGGGAGCTTTTTAATTATTTTGGTTCTAAGGTTTTTCGGCCAGAACTGCGACCAGCTTTTGCGATGAGCGTATTTTTAGCAGTAATTATGGGTATTGCTTTGTTTGGACTGATCAGCATTGATAAAACTCAAGCGCCAGTTATATCAATTAATCCAAATGTTAATTTTAATGATCCTTCTGAATATCTAGCTCTTGCCGAAAAGAAAATTCAGGAAATTGAAAAGATTGCTCAAGATGATGGAGATGGAAGGATAGTTGGAATTCTTCAAGATACTCAAAAAGCAATAGAAAAAGCGGCAAGAGCCTTGCCTCCTAAGCCAGAAAATCCTGAAAAGACAAAAGAAATAGTTAGAAAGGTAGCAGAAATTAATAAAAAAGCTCAAGAGATAAAACGAGAGCTGGGAGTAGAGATTGATTCAAGTGTTCTTACAAGTAAAACAGAAGAAATGATTAAAAATGGAATTAAAGATACTACTCAAGAATTGGCGCATATTCAAATTCAAATGTTAGAGAATTCTTCTTTAACCGAGAAACAGCAAGAACTTTTCGAGGAAGCGAAAATGCTTTATAATCAAGGAAAATATCAAGAAGCATTAGAAAAGATTTTAATCTTGACAAACATATCCGAAGAAAAATAAAATAAATATTGTTATAGATCATTGATAAAGTGGTTTATTTTTGATAACGATTAGGTTAAAACCCGTCGTTGGTTTCTCAGGATTTTGGCGAAAAAGGACAATTCTTGGTGCTTCTT
>JAGHAC010000040.1 GCA_021161645.1 bacterium | reverse complement strand
TCATATAAGAATCTGCGAGAATTAATCTATTTTTATGACTAAATTAAAAATTACTATTATTATTGAAACAATTATTATTTTGGCTCTTATAGGAGCTTTAGTTTTCTTTTTGAACTCCCCCAAAGAACCAAAAACAGGATTATCACCCGATGAAGTATCTCAGAAAGTTGTTAACTATATCAACGAGAAATTCCTCACAGGTGACACAAAAGCAAATCTTGTTTCAATAGAAGAAAAAGGAGGAGTATATGCTTTGGTTATAGAAATAGGCGGCAAGGAATATGCTTCTTATGCTACAAAAGATGGTAATCTTCTTTTCCCGGAAGGAATTAATTTAAATCCACCTAAACCAAAGGAATTTCCTAAAACTGCCAATCCAGATGTTAAATTATTCGTAATGTCTTTTTGTCCTTTTGGAAACCAAGCGGAAGAAATGCTAATACCAGTAATCAATCTATTGAAAGATAAAGCAAACTTTGAGCTTCACTATATCTTTTATAGTAATTATGCCTCTGGATATCCGGATTACTGCTATGATAAAGAAAATAAATACTGCTCAATGCATGGAATTCAAGAATTGCATCAAGACATAAGAGAGTTATGCGTGGCTAAATATCAAAAAGATAAATTGTGGGACTTTGTGAAAGAAATTAATACTAAAACCACTTCCAAGGATGTAGATAGCAAATGGGAAAATATCGCTAAAAATTTAGGCATAGATGTAGAAAAAATTAAAGCTTGTATGAACAATGAATCCTTGGATCTTTTATCGCATGAATTAGAACTTTCCAGCAATCAATATGTTGTTCAGGAGCCAGCCAAACATAATGGCCTAGAAAAAGAATCAGTTTCTGCTTCACCAACTTTAGTTATCAATGGTATTATTTATGATGGTTCAAGAAGTTCTGAAGACTTTAAAAAAGCAATCTGTTCAGCTTTTGAAAATCCTCCTTCTGAATGTAACCAAACAGTAGAAAACTCTCAAGATAAAGGTTCTGGAGGGTCTTGTGGATAAAATTAATCAAAAAACTATGCCAAAAATCAAAGTATATTCAACTCCAACCTGTCCTTATTGTCAGTTACTCAAAGAATATCTCAAGGAACATAATATAGACTTTGAAGATGTTGATGTATCAAAAGATCAGGCAGCTCTTCAAGAACTACAGGAAAAAACCGGCGCTCTAGCTGTACCGGTAGTAGATATAGATGGAGAGATTATCATTGGTTTTGATAAACCCAAAATCGATCAAATTTTAAATATAAAAGATTAATTTAATTTTTTCACAATATGATTCGCGTAGCCATAAATGGTTTTGGAAGAATTGGCCGTCTCACTTTGAGACATCTTCTTAAAAATCATCCCAAAGTAAATATTGTGGTTATCAACGATCTAACTGAACCCGAGATTTTGGCGCATCTCCTAAAATACGACTCTAACTACGGAATCTATCAAAAGTCAGTTAAAGCAAAAAATGGTTTCTTGTTTATAGACGGATCCTCTAAAGGAAGAAAAATAAAAGTATTTGCCGAGCCCGATCCGGCAAAACTTCCTTGGAAGAAACTTAAAATAGATATAGTTTTAGAATGCACGGGTAGATTTACTGATTTTGAAGGCGCAGAAAAGCACCTTAAAGCAGGAGCAAAACAAGTAATAATTTCTGCACCTTCAAAAAGCGAAGAAGTTCCCTCGTTTGTGTTAGGAGTCAACCAAGATAAGTTTAACCCCAAAAAACACAAAATAGTAGATATGGGATCATGCACAACTAATTGCTTAGCACCTATAGTTAAAGTATTAAACGAGGATTTTGGAATCGTAAAAGGTTTTATGACCACTATTCACAGTTATACTAATAACCAGCGCCTTCTAGATGTTGCTCATAAGGATGTTCGAAGGGCTAGAGCGGCAGCTATTAATATTGTTCCCACAACTACTGGAGCCACAAAAGCAATAGGAAAAGTAATCCCAGAGGTTAAAAATAAACTAGACGGAATGGCAATCAGAGTGCCTACCGCCACCGTTTCTTTTATAGATTTTGTCGCAGAACTCAAAAAAAACGTAGAAGCAGAAGAACTAAATTATCATTTTAAAAAAGCGTCTCAAAGAAAAGAACTGAAAGGAATTTTGGGAATAGAAGATGCTTTGTTGGTTTCCTCTGACTATAAAGGAATTACATATTCTGCGGTTGTTGACGCTGCCTCCACTAGAACAATTAATAATCTGGCTAAAATCTGTGCTTGGTATGATAATGAATGGGGTTATGCTTGCCGCTTAGCCGAGTTTACAGAATATATAGGAAAGAAAATAAAAAAATAATATAAAATAAAACTATCTCTTGAAGACCCGGGGCAAATCCGGGTTTTTTATTTAACTATTTCTGAATTTAAGATATAATAAAAAAATATGCTTTTAACATTTAATGAAGCTGAAAAAATACTCAAAAAATATAAAATACCTGTAATTACCACAGGAATGGTCTCCAATGAGAAAGAGACAATAGAATTTTCCAAAAAATTAGGATTTCCTTTGGTTCTAAAACTTGACAGTCCCTACATTCTTCACAAAACAGATATTGGAGGAGTGATTTTGGATATTAAAAATAAAGAAGAGCTAAAATCAGGATTGGTTAAAATTTCAAAAATTGCCAAAAAATATAAAGCAGAGATTTTAATTCAAAAGCAAATTCCCGGAATTTACATAATTATGGGAGCGAAAAAAGATCCTGTTTTTGGACCTTTAGTTATGTTTGGATTAGGAGGAATTTTTGTTGAAATTTTGAAAGATGTCTCTTTTAGGTTAGCTCCAATAACAAAAACTGAAGCAAGAAAAATGATAAAAGAAATAAGGGGATACAAGATTCTTAAAGGTTATAGAAGTCAAAAGCCTGTAGATATTAATAATCTATCAAAAATTTTAGTCAATCTCTCAAAGATGATTGCGAAAGAAAAAAATATCCAAGAAATTGATCTTAATCCTTTAATCGTGAACGAAAAAAAAGTTTTGGTAGTGGATGCGAAAATTATAATAAATTCAAAATTCAAAAAACAAAATGCGAAACAATAACTCAAAAAGAATAAGATTACAAAAATTTTTTAACCCAAAGACAGTAGCAATTATTGGGGCAACAGACAGACCAGGCTCCGTCGGAAGAGGACTTTGCAAAAATTTATTTGAAGGGAGAAACAAAAGAAAAATTTATTTTGTAAATCCTTTTAAGAATAAGGTTTTGGGCATTAAAACTTATCGGAAGATTACTGATATAAAAGAAAAGATTGATTTAGCAATCATTGCTGTGCCTGCAAGAGTTGTTCCTAAAATAGCCGAAGATTGTGCCAAAAAGGGTGTTCTGGGAGTTATTATTATTTCCTCTGGTTTTGCTGAGACTGGAGAACAAGGAAAAAAATTACAAAACAAAGTTAAAAAAACACTAAAAGATATATTCCTTGTTGGCCCTAACTGTCTTGGAGTAATTAATCCTTACACAAAACTCAACGCTTCTTTTGCTCCGCAAACTCCCCAAAAAGGAGAAATAGCATTCATCTCTCAATCAGGAGCATTGATTGATTCTGTAATCGACAAATCTCTTGATGAAAATTACGGTTTCTCTTGGATCATTTCTTATGGAAACGAAGCAGGAATCACCCTGACCGATTTTTTAGAATTCGTCTGCCAAGACAAAAATACCAAAACAATTGCTCTATACTTGGAAGGTGTAAAAGATGGAAAAAAGTTCTATCGAACGCTTAGAAAAATCACCCAAAAAAAACCGGTTGTAATTTTAAAGGGAGGTAAAACAAAATTATCTCAAAGGGCTGTTTCTTCTCATACAGGAAGCTTAGCAGGAGAAAGAGAAATATATTCTGCGGTTTTTAAACAGGCGGGAGCAATTGAGGCAGAATCAATAGAAGAAATGTTGGATATTGCCAAAGCTTTAGCCTGGCTCCCCAAATGCAAAAATGGAATTGGAATTGTTACAAATGGCGGAGGAGCAGGAATTCTAACAACCGACTATTGTCAAGATCTTGGAATAAAACTTACAAAACTTAAGCAAGAAACTATTCGTAAAATAAACTCGTCTTCGGTAATCCCTTCCCACTGGTCAAAAAACAATCCAGTAGATATTATCGGCGACGCTTTGTCTGATAGATACAAAATAGCAATTGAGGCTTTGATTTCTCAAAAAGATATCTATGGGTTAATTGTTATTCAAACTCTACAGATAATGACCCAACCGTTGGAAAATGCTAAAATCATAATAGAGACTCAAAGAAAATGGAAAAATAAACCAATAATTGCTGTTTTTATGGGAGGAAAAAATGTTAAAAAAGCAATAAAACTGCTTGAGAAGAACAAAATTCCAAATTACCTAGATCCATTGCGTGCGGTAAAGGCTATGAGAACGCTAGTCAGTGAGTAGTGAGTAGTGGGCAGTGAATAATTAATTTTTATAAAAATTATGGAAAAAGAGAAAAAATTTATTCTGTGGTTTAGAGAAATTACTCATAAAGATGTACCACTTGTTGGGGGCAAAAATGCCTCTTTGGGTGAAATGTATCAAACTTTAACAAAAAAGGGGATCAATATCCCTAATGGATTTGCTCTTACTTCTTATGCTTATTTTTACTTCCTCGAAAAAGCAGGACTAAAGCAAAAATTAAAGGAGCTATTTACAAATTTTGACTCGCGCAATATTAAACAATTACAGGAAGTAGGAAAGACAATAAGAAGATTAATTCTCAAAGCAGAATTTCCTGAAGAGCTAAAAAGGGAAATTGTTAAGAATTATGAAAAACTCTCACAAATTTACAAACAAAAAAACGTAGATGTAGCAGTAAGAAGTTCTGCTACTGCCGAAGATTTGCCAACCGCATCTTTTGCAGGACAACAAGAAACTTATCTAAATGTTCAAGGAGAAGAAGAACTTCTTAAAGCAGTTAAAAAATGCATTGCCTCTCTCTTTACAAACAGAGCTATTGCTTATCGTGAAGAAAAAGGGTTTGGTCATCTTAAAATTGCTTTATCTGTAGGAATTCAAAAGATGGTTCGATCCGATCTCGCCTCATCTGGAATAATGTTTACCTTAGATACTGAAACCGGCTTTTCCAATGTTGTTTTAATTAATTCAATTTGGGGCGTAGGAGAAATGATTGTTAAAGGAAGAATTACTCCAGACGAGTTTTTTGTCTTCAAGCCCGCCCTAAAAAAAGGCTATAAATCAATTATTGTCAAAAATCTTGGAAGAAAAACAAAAAAACTAATTTACGGAAAAAAGGAAGGACTGAAAGAAATGCCGGTTCCGCCAAAACTTCGATTAGAATTCTCACTGACAGATGAAGAAATTTTAACCCTTGCAAAATGGGGGTGTCTAATTGAAGAACATTATTCAAAACTTGCAAACAGATGGACGCCTCAAGACATCGAATGGGCAAAAGATGGAAAAACAGGTCAACTTTTTATTGTACAAGCAAGACCCGAGACCATTCATGCCCACAAAAAAGGTACTATCTATGAAGAATATCAAATTAAAACCAAAAAAGAACCAATTCTAAAGGGAATTGCGATAGGAGATAAAATTGGTGAAGGAAAGGTCAAAGTAATCGAAAGTATCAAAAAAATGAGTGATTTCAAAAAAGGAGACGTACTTGTTACTAGAATGACAGATCCGGATTGGGTCCCGGTAATGAAAATTGCCTCAGCTATTGTTACTAACGAGGGTTCTAAAACCTGCCATGCAGCGATAGTATCAAGAGAACTTGGAATCCCGTGTATCGTAGGCACCCAAAAAGCAACGAAAATCTTAAAAACTGGACAATATGTTACTGTTGACTGCACTCAAGGGTTAAAAGGAAGAGTATTTTTGGGAAAAATTCCCTATAAGGTTAAACGGTATAACTTAGAAAAACTTCCAAAACCAAAAACAAAGATTGTTGTAAATATTGGTGCGCCTGAAATTGCTTTTAAAACCTCCTTTTTACCAGTTGAAGGAGTAGGGTTAGCAAGAGAAGAATTTATCATAGCTCAAAAAATCAAAGTCCATCCCTTGGCTTTATATTATTATAAGCAACTAAAGCAGAGGCGAATTAATAAGTTGCCTTTAGTAAGAAAAGTTAGCCAAAAAGAAATACAGAAACTTGTAAAAAAAATCGAAGAAATAACAATTGAGCACAAAGATAAAAGAGAATACTTTGTAAAAGAATTAGCCGAAGGAATCGGACAAATTGCTGCAGCTTTTTGGCCCAATGAAGTAATTGTGAGATTTTCTGACTTCAAAACAAATGAATATGCCCAGCTTGTAGGCGGCAATTTGTTTGAACCAGAAGAAGAAAATCCAATGATCGGATGGCGAGGTGCTTCCCGTTACTATGATCCTCGTTTTGCCTCTGCTTTTGGAATGGAATGTCAAGCAATAAAAAGAGTGAGAGATGTTTTCGGCTTAAAAAATGTCTCGGTGATGATTCCTTTCTGCAGAACCCCAGAAGAAGGACAAGGAGTAATTGATTTAATAACAAAATACGGGCTAAAAAGAGGCAAAGATGGAGTAAAGATTTATGTAATGTGCGAGATTCCATCAAATGTGATTTTAGCAGATGAATTTTTAAAAATTTTTGATGGAATGTCTATTGGCTCAAATGATCTAACTCAATTAACATTGGGAATGGACAGAGACAACGCCCAAATTGCCCATATTGGAGATGAACGAAATGAAGCGGTAAAAAGACTTATTAGCGAGGTAATAAAAAAATGTAAAGGAAAGAAAAAATATGTGGGAATCTGTGGCGACGCTCCGTCCACATTCATCGAATTTGCAAGATTTTTAGAAAAGAAAAAAATTGATGCGATGTCTCTAAGCCCGGATGCAGTTATTAAAACAATTCTAAAATTAGCAAAGAAGAGATGAAAAAATTCGACGTCATAACTTTCGGGTCGGCAAGTGAAGATATATTTATTACCTCGAAAGATTTTTTTCAGCGAAATCTTTGTTTTCCTGTTGGAGAAAAAATAGAAATTGATAAAATTTTGATAAAAACAGGGGGCGGGGGAACAAACGCAGCAACCACTTTCTCTCTTCAAGGATTTAATACCGCTTACTGTGGATGTATAGGAAATGATTATGCAGGATTCTTAGTATTGACGGATCTGAAAAGATTTAAAATTGCCACAAATTTAGTTGCAGTGGAAGAAAAAAGAACAACGAATCTCTCAGTGATTCTAAGCGAAAAAGAAAAAGGAAGAGTCATTTTAGTTTATCGAGATTCCTCAAGGTATCTTCCTCAAAATTTTGACTTAGAAAAATTAAAATCAAGCTGGTATTATTTAGCTCCGCTATCTGGTGAATTTGCTAAAAATACCCTTAAAATTATAAAGTTTGCAAAGAAAAACAAAACTAGAGTAGCAATAAACCCAAGTAAAGAACAGATTGCAATCTTAAGAAATAAAATAGAGAGATGGATCAACCTAATAGATGTTTTAATTGTAAATAAAAGTGAAGCAAAGCTTTTATTTGGAAGACATAGATCCGAGAAAAGTTTATTAAAAAAGCTAAAAAGAGAAATTAGGGGATATTTGATTATCACAAAAGGCAAAGAAGGGTCGATTGTCTTTGATGGAAGAAATATTTTTCAGGCAGGAATTGTAAACACAAAAGTTAAAGATAGAACTGGAGCAGGAGACGCTTATGGGGCTGGCTTTGTAGCCGGCTTAATAAAAACCAATGACCCAATTTCTGCTATTCAATTAGCTACAGCTAATTCAGCAGCTTGTCTAAAACAGTGGGGAGCAAAAGAAGGACTTTTAAGAGAGAATCAAAAATTTTCAAAGGTAAAAATAACTATAAACGATAAACTATAAACAAAATTTTCTACTGATTTTTATGAAAAGTCTCAAATATTTTTTCAAAAAAGCAAAAAAAGAAAAGTGGGCGATAGGGCAGTTTAATTTTTCAACTTTGGAGCAACTTAAAGCAATAGTTAGCGCTGCGGAGAGATTAAAATCACCGGTAATTTTAGGAACAAGTCAAGGAGAAGTTAATTTTTTTGGCATAGAAGAAGCTACACTATTAAGAGATTTATATCGCAAAAAATTTCCTTATATTTATCTTAATTTAGACCACGGAAAAGATATTGATTTAATTAAAAAAGCAATTGATCTTGGTTATGATTGTGTTCATTTTGATGGGTCAATTTTAAACCTTCAAGAAAACTTAAAAATTACAAATAAAATAGTAAAATATGCTCATAAAAAAGGTTGCTTAGTTGAAGGAGAAATAAAATCAATTCACGGAGGATCGGAAATTCATAAAGAGTTACCAAAGGAAGTTCTATTTGAAGACATTGAAAAAGCCAAAGAATTTGTTAAAAAAACAGACATTGATAGTTTGGCAATAAACATTGGAAATTTGCATGGAGTTTATAAAAAGCCTATCCGGTTGAATATTAAACATCTCAAAAAAATTAAAGAAGAAATTTCAGTGTTTTTAGTGCTTCACGGTGGTTCTGGAACATCAAAAAAAGACATCAAGGAAGCAATTAAAAATGGAGTAGTAAAAATTAATGTAAATACAGAACTTCGAATAGCGTGGAAAAAATCATTAACCGGATCACTAAAGAAAAAGATTATAAAACCATACAAAATTCTTCCGCCTGTAATAAAAGCGATAAGCGATCTAGTGCAAGAAAAAATTGGGATTTTTGAAAGCATAAACAAAAATTAATAAATCAATATTTGCTCGAACATTTCTCTCGAAATTGACGCAGTCGATTTCCCCAGCGAGGAAATCGCTGCTCGGCTCTCGGTCTCGCTCTTGAGCATATAAACGCTCAAACCATGCCCGCTCGGCCTCCGAGACGCATTTCGAGAGAAATGTTCTCGCCACATTCTTGATTATGCAAAACAAAAATAAAATAATTCTTACCGGAGATAGGCCAACAGGGCCGCTACATCTTGGGCATTACGTTGGCTCTCTTAAGGCTCGAGTCGCGTTGCAAGATAAATACGAGTGCTATTTTATTATTGCTGACTATCAGGTCTTAACTGACCAATTAAATAAATCAAAAGAAATTGAAAATAACATAAAAGAAATTGTTTTAGATTATTTGTCGGTTGGAATCGACCCCAATAAATCAACAATTTTTGTTCAGTCCCAAATCCCGGAAATCGCAGAACTTTATGTAATCTTTTCAATGCTCGTTACTTTTCAAAGAGTAAAAAGAAACCCTACGGTTAAAGAAGAAATTAAAGCATCGGGAATCAAAAAGCCATCTCTTGGATTTATCAGCTACCCTGTTTCCCAAGCCGCAGATATCCTATGTGTTAGAGCAAATTTAGTGCCGGTTGGGAAAGATCAATTGCCACATATTGAATTAACCCGTGAGATTGCAAGAACTTTCAATAGAACATTTAAGAAGGTATTTCCTATTCCTGAGCCAATATTAAGTAAAACTCCTATTTTGCCCGGACTCGACGGGCAGAAAATGTCAAAATCAAGAGGAAACGCCATCTTTTTGAAAGATGATCCAAAAACAGTAGAGAAAAAAGTAATGAAGGCAATCACTGATCCCAAAAAAGTCCGTTTAGGGGATCCCGGACATCCAGAGATTTGTAATATTTATAATTATTATCAGGCATTTTTTCCGAAACACGCAGAAGAATTAAAAGAATTATGTCCGTCAGGAAAACTCGGCTGCGTTGAATGCAAAAAACAATTAGCAAAAATGCTTAATGAATTTTTAGACCCAATTCGTCAAAAGAGAAAAGAGTTTGGAAAAAAGCCAAAACTAATAAAAGAAATTTTAGAGGAGGGAAGAATAAAGACTCAAAAGAAAATAAAAAAGACTTTAGAATTAGTAAAAGAGGCGATGCAAATAACATAAAACTTTAAACCCTAAACTTTAAACAACAAATTCTCATAGAATCGAAATCATCTGAGAACAAATATCACAAACTCGTTAAGATATGCTTGACATTAAGAAATATTTATGATATATTTTTAGATAAACTACTGCTCATTTAAAAAGGGGGAAGATAGAAATGACAAAATGGATTGTTCTGGCTGTGATTGGTTGGATCATATGTGGGTTTGTGGCTGCGTTCATTGAAAGAGGTTTTTGGAAACGCTTCTATTATGAACACACTTATGTAGGATGGGATAAAGGAAATACCTCATTAATGGCGCTATTCTTTATACTTGGCCCGATCGGGATTATCACTGCATCAATCTTGTCCTTAGAATATTATGGAAAAATTCATATAGCTACCCATATTCCTGACGAAATCCGTAAACCAACAAGAGAATCGCAACTGTTGCGTGAAGCAAGAGAAATGCAAAGAGAAAGATCAGATCCCGATAGAGTACATAAACTCTGTGCGGAGATTGACAGGATAGAAAAAGAAAAGTCTCAGAAGGCTAATGAGTTAAGAAAACGCGTCTTTATTTAGTTCCCGCGGTAAAAGCCGGGTGCTCTCACACTATGCAACCCGGTTTTTATTTTAAACTTAGTTCTTTAATATTCATTACCTGAGATATCAAATAAAGATATTTCTGAATTTGTTTAGGTTTTTTAGTTGCTAAGACAAATTTCTTGATCTCCGCGTTCATCGGAAGTTTGTGTTCTGATTTGTATTTTCTTATCTGGGCTATTGCGTCAATTGCGAGTTCAAAATTGTGAGCAGTTCTTGAGAAATATAATTTCTTATTTGGTCTTGGAAGCATGGTTATGTGAATACTTTTTTCTTTTTCAAATTTCTTGAAATACATTTGATAAATTTCTTCTGTAATAAAAGGCATAAAAGGAGCATAAAGTTTGAGAATAGAAAGTAGGGAAGTATAAAGAGTAAATTGGGCTGAGTGCAATTTTTGAGATGTTTCTGGATTATAAACTCTCGATTTCACTATCTCTAGATAATTATCGCAAAAATCTTTCCAGAAAAATTTGTCTAAAGTTTCTTTAGCTTTAGAATATTCATATTTATCCATAAAATT
>JAGHAC010000036.1 GCA_021161645.1 bacterium | reverse complement strand
TACAGACAAAAATTTATGGGAAGGCTTCTTAAAAGATTGCTATCCAAAAACTTTTCTTCAATCTTGGAATTGGGGAGAGTTTTCAAAATTGATGGGGCAGAAAATTTGGAGATTAGGAGTATATGAAAGCGAAAAGCTTTTGGCAACTTGTTTGGTTGTTAAAGTGAAAGCAAAAAGAGGAACTTTTTTGATGGTAGAACATGGGCCAAATATAAAATTAAAAATTAAAAATGAAAAATTAAAAATTTCAATTCCTGCCCGTCCGGCGGGTGGGCAAAATTTAAAATTACATATTCTCAAATTAATCTTAAAGAAATTAAAAGAAATTGCGAAGAAGGAAGGGGCAAGTTTTATAAGGGTTTGTCCGATTTGGGAGAGGAGTGAAGAGAATGAAAAAGTTTTCGCAGAGCTTGGATTTAGAAATGCACCAATTCATATTCACCCAGAAGTTAGCTGGGTTTTAGACTTAGATAAAACAGAAGAAGAACTTTTGTATGGAATGAGAAAAACAACAAGATATCTTATTCGTCAGGCTCAAAAAAAATCAGAGATTCAGATAAAAAAAAGTCAATCGCTGGAAGATTTAGCTCAATTCTATAAGATTTATCAAGAAACAGCTTCTCGGCACCATTTTGTGCCTTTCTCTTTTAATTTTCTCAAAAGACAATTAGAAGTATTTGGGAAAGATAATCAAATATTGATTCTTTTGGGAAAATATAAAAATGAAGTAGTTTCCGGCGCAGTGTTTGTATATTGGCAAAATGGCGCCTTTTATCATCACGGAGCTTCTTTGCGCAGGTATTCAAAAATACCAGTGAGTTATTTGATTCAGTGGGAGGCAATAAAAGAAGCAAAACAAAGAGAGTGTGATTTTTATAGTTTTTGGGGTATTGCACCAGAAGATAAACCAAACCATCCATGGAAGGGACTTACTCTTTTTAAGAAAGGTTTTGGGGGGAGAAAAGAAGAATATGTAAAAACAAAAGATTTGGTTTTATCCTCTAAATATTGGTTGAACTGGATAGTTGAAACTACGAGGAGAATAAAAAGAGGGTATTAAAGCAAGTTTATGATATGTTTTTAAAAAAGAAAAGAACAAGGAAACTTAAATTCAAAAAAAAGAAAAAATCTTTTTATAAAAGGAAGAGTTTCTGGGTAGGTTTTGCAGTTATTTTATCTGTAGGTTTTTTGTTTTGGGCTCTTTTTTTTAGTTCTTGGTTTCAAATAAAATATTTAGAAATAACAGGCACCGAAACCATTGATAAAAACGAACTTTTAAATTTTTGTAGAAAGAAAATACCTCGGAAGTTTGTTTTTCTTTCTTCTCAAAGCATTTTTTTAGTTTCCGCCAGAGAACTTAGAGAATCTCTTCAGACAGAATATCCTCAGGTAGAAAAAGTTTTTATTAAAAGAAAATTTCCAAAAACGCTTACAATTCAGATAAAAGAACGTAGGGCAATTGCTAATTTTTCAGGATGTCAAAAAACATTTTTAATAGACAAAGAGGGAATAATTTTCAGAGAAGAGAAGAATTCTCAACTTTTTCTTGTTAAAAAAGAAGAGGCGAAAAATTGTGTTTTAAGAAAGAAAATGCTTAACCAAAAAGAAATAAACACCATTTTTCTTATTAAAGATAAGTTTTATCCCGGAGAAAAGATTTCTGTGATTGAGTTTTATCCTTTTAAAGTAGAGGTATTGGCAGATAAGGGGTGGAAAGTTGTATTTTCGTTAGAAAAAGATTTAACAAAACAGTTGAAGAGCTTGAAGATTCTAATTGATCGAAAGATAAAAAAAGAGAACCTGTCTCAGGTAGAATATATTGATTTAAGGTTTGATAAGATTTTTTATAAATTAAAAGAATAAACAGAGCAAGAAAAATTTTTCTACTAGCAGAAAAAACAAGCCGCTTTTAAGCGGCTCATTTTTGATTCAAAAATAACTTATTATTTAATGTAATAAATAAACATCGAATTTCCTGCTTTGCTCACCGGTTTGTAATTCAGAAGCCAGCGGTAATATCCTGTTGGTTGATTAAATCCCCTTATTGGTTTTCCAATTCCCCCTTGTAAGAAAGTAGCAGAAATTGCTAACCATCCCTTTGGTTTTTCTTTTTTGGGATCAAATTTTTGCCAAGCCTTGCCAAGTCGGTATTCTACATCATCACCTCCAAAGTAATCAACATAAATTTTTTGAATATTATTTTCTTCAACAAATTGCTGGAGCCTTTTTAAGTCCTGCCCCCAATCATAGTTTGAATCAACAACATATTTATAACCGTTCGTGGGACCGCCAGCCAGTTCATTGAAGTATGAAAGATAATGAGGAAATGCTGCTAGCGATGATCCAACATACCAGACAATCATCACCGAAAGTATAGAGACAAAAGCTAACTTTTCTTTATTGCTTTTTGATCTTTCCAGCAGCCCTTTAATGATAAAAGTGAGGACCAAATAAACAGGAGCAAATGTCGGAAGAATATGCCTTACCCCAATATTAAGATCGCCGCTAATTGAGGTTATCCAATAAACAACAATAATTACAATTAACGAAAATATCTCAAAGTTATTTTTAGTCCACTTTTTTGTTCTTTGAATGCAATTTTTGGGATTAAATTGAGAAAGAGACTTTATTAATATCCAGATGAGAGCGATAAGGAAAAGCAAATGAAAACCTAAGGGAACTTTTAATAAATATACTATTGGAAAGTAAGATTTAATTCCTCCGCCTGAAACAGTTCCCAAAAAATAAACGGTGTTGCCTGAAGTAACTCGCTGAGTTGCCATCAAAATTCCCAACATATAATGAGCAAGGGGTCTTAACAAAGGATTTCCAGCCATCCAAATACATATTTTTTTTAAGAAATCATTTTGATGGGAGGCAAGAATAGATTGGGTGTCGCTTACTTGTTTTTGAATAGGATAATTCCATATATGAAAAGCATAAACAGGCCAGATAATTAATACCACACCGATAATTCCGGCAACAATTGCCCATATTATATATTTTACTAGCCATCTTATTTTGTTTTCTTTTTTAAGCAGGGCATAAGTAATAGTAATAATTCCCAAAATAGGTACAAGTAAAACCAAAGAAAACTTTAGCAGTAAAGAGATTCCCAAAGTGATGCCGGCAACAAAAATATTCTTTTTTGTAGGCGATTTTAAAAATTTTATCCAGAAGTAGGTAGCGAAGAGAAAGCCAAAAGAAGCAGCAATATCTGTGGTAACCAGCCGTCCGTGAGCCAGAATAGTAGGAGAGAATACAGCAAAAATTAGAGGAATAAGTGCCAGCTTTGGCCCAAAAAGTTTTTTAGCCCAAAAATAAACAAACCAACAAAAAAGAACTGTTAAAAGGATCATAGGAATACGTGCCCAAAACATTATCAGGTCAGGATTGTTGCCTGATTTAAAAATAAATTGATTTCCGAACCACCACTGATTGTTTACTCCTGTCTGCCATGAGGAATGATTATCTGGAAAATTTAAATGCAGGAACAATAATGGCAGGGCGGCGAGATCTTTTGCCAGAGGTGGATGTTCCGGGTTTAAACGATAATCCTTAGCATAAAGATAGGAGAAGCCTGCAGGAATGTGAGCTAATTCGTCCATTGTAAGAGAAATGCCCACCATACTAAAAAAAGACAAGAGAAAACATATTATTAGGAGAGAATAAGCAAGAATATTTAAACTTTTTGTTTGGCTCATAAGTTTTTATTAATTTGGAAGTATGAAAGTGGTTATGGAATTTTTGGTTTGAGAATGACCTTTTGGAAATCTTGACCTTAATTGATTTAAAATATTCTTATCATATTTCATTAAGACAACAAGTGAACCTTCTTTAATTTGGTTTATTTCTCCGGGTTTAAGATAAATAGCGCGCAACTTATGATATTTTGATCTCTCCATAAACATTATTGTTTGTGCAGGCATTGGAATACCGTCAGGGTAGGGAACAGGTACACCGGTTTCGTTGACGATTACATATTTATTAACACTATCGGGTAGTTTATTAATATATTCTCCTATTTTTACAAAATTATATGTAAAGGCGCCCGGCATATTTGGATCTTTTGCCCATTTGATAAAATACCAATAAAAATTCAGCGTCAAAGAGTAAATAACAATTGCTCCAATAATTATCCAGCCAAGCTTTTCTTTTTGATGTTTTTTTAAAAACAAAAATATTTCAGCTACAATCCAACCAATAAAGATATAAACTACGGGAACAATTCCGATAGTTCTAAGTGCGTGCGGAATACCTTCATAGGTCAAAGCACCACCCAAAATTAGCGTAAAGAACCAAAGAAAAAGAAAAGCGAACAGGAAGCTCTCGTTCCAATTTTTTTCTTTTAGGGCTTTTATTAGTTTGAGGAAACCAAAGATCAGAGCCACATATAACAAAATACCCAATAAGGGCAAAACCTCTGTTTTTTGAGGATAATTGTGTCTCCAGTTTTGGTCTCCTTTAAAGACAAACATTCCTAAGTGAACAAATAAGCTGTGAATAAAAGCTTTGATAGGATTTTGACTTGAAAATATAGAAACACCTTGGGCTCGTGAGATAAAATTTTGAGGATAGTTCAGGAAATAAATTCCTATCGGTAAAGCAATGATGAAAGCAACGAAAAGAAAGACAGTTATCAATTTTATTAAAGACAATCTTTGTTTTCTGTTTATTATTAGAAAGATAAAAGCCAGGAATATTAAAGGAGAAAGACGTACAGGAATATAGGTATAGAATCCTAAGCCGTAAAACATTCCTCCGATTGAGGCAAAAAGTAAGCCGGTTTTTTTGTTTTGATTAAATACCCTCTTTGCTCTTAAGAGAAAATAAAAAGTAAAAACCAGACAAAAAGGAAGAAGCACGGCTCTGAATGCTATTCTCGAGAAATTGATATGCCAGAAAGAAACAGCCAGAAAAAATGAGCTTAATAAGGCAATAAGATCTCGTTTTTGATGATTAAAAAACAGTTCTTTAGTTAAAAGAAAAGTTCCCAGAACTGTCAGGGAACCAAAGATTGCCGGCACAATTCGCAGAGTTGTTATTGAGATGCCAAAAAGGGAGAAAAATAAATAGACAAGATTTATAAAAAGTCCTTCTCTTCCATTATTTTCAGGATAAAAAACCTTACCCGGACTTGTTATAGCGTCATTGGCATTAATTGCTTCATCTGGATAAAGCCCCAAGGGAGCTTTATTAATCTGCCAAAAACGGAAAAATATTGCCAAAATAATTATCAAAACAAAAACCAGATAGATTTTTTGTTTTTGGTTCATATTATTCTATTTTATCATAAGACGCTTAATTTCGGAAACTGTTTACTTAAAAATTATTCACAATAGTTTAGCAATTAGAAGTATTGACTGCTAAAAAGTTCTGATTATAATATATAGTAAGATGTCTATAAATAATCTAAAAGAAAGGCAGAAAATAATACTTCGATGTCTTGTTGAGGAATATATAAAGACCGCTCAGCCGGTAAGTTCTTTTGATTTGCTGGAAAAATATCATCTCAATGTTTGTTCTGCTACTATTAGGAATGATATGCTTGTACTAACAAAAGAGAAGTTGCTTTATAAACCGTACAGTTCAGCAGGAAGAATTCCTACTACTAAAGGTTATAAGGTTTATGTTCAGCAAGTAAGTAGAGATTTTTCCAAGAGAGTAAAGCCAAGAATAAAAATAAATATCACCTCAAAAGAGGATTTAAAAAACTCATTAAGTAAGATTTTTAAGGAAATTACAAGGGTAACTAGAAATTTAGTTATCGGTTATCTAAAAAAAGAAGATTTTTTACTGGAAGAAGGGTGGAAAGAAATTTTATTGGAACCTGAGCTTGAAAATGACTTATATCGTAAGAAATTTTTGGGGGTAGTAAATTTTGTAGAGAAAAAAATAAGTTTAATTGAAAAAGAAGTAAATGGCGATCTTAAAATTTTCATAGGCAGGGAAAATCCATTCTATAGATACGATGACTTTACCCTTATTTGTTGTAAGCCTCAAAATTGCAGTGAAAAAATTGTTTTTACGCTTTTGGGACCAAAAAGAATGTCTTATAAAAAGAATATTTCTTTAATGACAGAACTTTTAAATGAATTCAATAAACTTAATGTATAATTTTTATGACAAAAAAAAGAAATAAATCAGAAGAAGTCCAAAAAGAGCAATTGAGCCAGGAAGATCTGATTAACAAGATAAAAACCCTAAAGAAAGAGTTAGAGAAATGTTCACAAGAAAGAGAAGAGTATTTAAACGGATGGAAACGAGAGAGAGCCGATTTTCTTAATTATAAAAAAGACGAGAAAAAAAGAATGGAGAAGGTTCAAAAGATGACTCAGATAGAAATCTTGAACCGAATTATAGAAATTTTGGATAGTTTTGAAAGAGCAGAAAAGCAAATTTCTCAGGATTTGACGGATAATCCCATAATTCGTGGTTTTTTGGGGATAAAAAAACAATTGGAAGAATTGCTGAAAAATTTTAATATTAAAGAGATCAATATAAAAGAAGGAATGGATTTTGATCCTCGCTTTTGCGAGGCAGTAGAGATTGTAGAGACAGATGATACTGCAAAAGATCACAAAATCGCTCAAATTATTACTAAGGGCTATCTTGTTGGGGATGTTATTCTTCGTCCTTTCAAAGTAAAGGTTTTTAAAAAGGTCGATAAATAAACCAAGTTTTCGGGATTTATGGCTTCAACATTATACAATCCCTTTAGAGAAATTGAGAAAGCTTTTGACGATTGGGCATCTCAATTTTCTGAATTAAGCTTGGTAGATATGGCGCATATTGAAGAGCCAAGAATTGATCTTTATGAAGAAAAAGATAAACTGGTGGCAGAGATTGAAATGCCGGGAATTAATGCTAAAAGCATAAATGTTTCTATCGAAGATAATCTTTTAAAGATAGAAGCAAAAAAGGAAGAGAAAAAAGAAGAGAAAAGAAAGGGATACTATAAAAAGGAAATAAAGTCTGGCTATCTAAAAAGAGTTGTTTCATTGCCTGTCGATGTAAAGGGTGATAAGGCTCGGGCAGAGTACAAAAACGGAGTTCTTAAAATTGAGATGCCCAAAAAAGAAGCAAAAAAGACAAAGAGTCAAAAGATTAAGGTAGAGGTTAAATAAGGTTAGAGTTTCTGACCCCGTCTCAGTTAATTCTGGGGCGGGGAACTGAAACTCTAATCCCTCTCAGGCCCGCTTTGTTGCTCTTTTAAAGAGTTTCAAAGGAGGCCTGAGTAGGAAAAAAATATGGCAAAAATTTTAGGAATAGATCTAGGTACAACCAATTCAGTAATGGCAACAATTATTGATGGTGAACCAAAGGTAATTGAAAATAAAGAAGGGTCAAGAGTTACTCCTTCTATTGTTGCTATTGCTAATAATGGGGAGAGATTAGTAGGAGTTACTGCCAAACGTCAGCAAATTACCAATCCTCAGAATACTATTTTCTCTGCTAAGCGTTTAATTGGCAGAAGGTTTTCGGATTCAGAAGTTCAGAAGGATCTGAAGCTTTTGCCCTATGAAATCAGAGAAGCTTCTGATGGAGGAGTGGAAATTAAAATGGGTGAAAAATGGTATCACCCTTTTGAGATCTCGGCAATGATTTTGCAGAAATTAAAGCAGGATGCTGAGGATAGATTGGGAGAGAAAATCGAAGAAGCAGTTATTACTTGTCCTGCCTATTTTGATGATTCTCAAAGAAAAGCAACAAAACTTGCAGGAGAAATAGCAGGTTTTAAAGTGAGAAGAATTATTAACGAGCCTACAGCCGCCGCCTTGGCTTATGGATTAAACAAAAAAGGAAATCAGAAAATTGTAGTTTATGATTTTGGTGGTGGCACTTTTGATATTTCTATTCTAGAGATAGGCGATGATACTGTAGAGGTGCTGGCAACAAATGGGGATACTCATTTGGGAGGAGATGATTTTGATCAAAAAATTATTGATTGGCTTGTTGAGCAATTTAAAAAAGATTCGGGTATCGATCTCTCAAAAGATACATTGGCTTTACAGAGATTAAAAGAGGCGGCAGAAAAAGCCAAAATAGAACTTTCTTCAGCGGTGGAAACAGAGATTAATTTACCTTTTATAACCTCTGATGCCTCGGGTCCAAAACATCTCTATTATAAATTGACGAGAGCCCAACTTGAAGGAATGGTTCAGGAATATATTAACAGATCAATAGATCTAGTTAAAAAAACATTAAAAGAAGCGAAGTTGGAACCCGATCAAATTAACGAAATTATTTTAGTAGGAGGTCAGACTAGAATGCCTAAAATTCAAGAGGAGATAAAGAAAGCTTTTGGAAGAGAGGCAAGAAAAGATATTAATCCTGACGAAGTAGTGGCAATTGGAGCGGCAATTCAGGGTGGAATTCTTCAGGGAGAGGTTAAAGATGTACTTCTTTTGGATGTTACACCCTTGTCTTTGGGGATCGAAACCTTAGGAGGAGTAAACACGATTTTAATTCCTAAGAATACTACTATTCCTACTTCAAAATCTCAGATTTTTTCTACTGCAGCTGATAATCAAACCTCGGTTGAGGTTCATGTTGTTCAAGGAGAAAGACCCATGGCAAAAGATAACAAATCTTTAGGAAGATTTATTTTAGACGGAATTCCTCCGGCACCACGAGGTGTTCCTCAGATTGAAGTTACTTTTGATATTGATGCTAATGGTATTTTGACCGTTACAGCCAAAGATAAAGCAACAGGAAAAACCCAATCTATTAGAATTGAAGGATCGGTTGGAGTTTCCGACGAAGAAGTTGAAAGAATGAAAAGAGAAGCACAGGTGCATGCAGACGAAGATAAAAGAAAAAAAGAATTGGCAGAGATACGAAACAATGCCGATGCTGTCATTTATACTGCTCAAAAAACTTTAAACGATTTTAAAGATAAGATTTCAGAAGATGACAGAAAGAATCTAGAAGAAAAGATGGAGAGTTTGAAAAAAGCAAAAGAGGGTGATAATATAGAAGATATTAAAAAAGCAAGCGAGGAACTTTCTTCCCTTCTTCAAAAAATTGGAACTGAGTTTTATAAATCCCAAGGAAACTCTGGTCCTCAAAGTGATTCACAGAAAGACGAAGGTGAGGCAAAAGGGGAAGAAGATAAAGAGAAGTAGTTATTCAGCAAGTAATTTTCAGGAGCCGCTCGCTCGCCCAGCGCGCTCGCTCACTTAGTCCTCGTCTCGCTCTTGAGCAC
>JAGHAC010000011.1 GCA_021161645.1 bacterium | reverse complement strand
CTATATTCAAATATGTTTAATTTTATTAGCAAAATTGTTGAAGGTGCTAAAAATGGAATAATGGGCATTTTAAAAGGCTCGGTAGAGATTGTGGGGGATGTAACAGAGACGGTAAAAAACATAGTAGTTACTACATTAAAGGAAAGCGGAGAAGCGTTTCAAGAAGTTGTTGATGTGCCTGCTTCTTTAGTAAAAGGAATTTTTAAAGGCTTCGGAGCAGTGGGACAGACTACTGTGCGCAATGTGAAAGAGGTGGCTGAAGGTGTATATCAAGGGTTTAAAGAAGCTGGAGGGAGGGAAGATGTTGCTATTAAAGGAGTGGTAAGCCAAATTTTATGGGAGGCAAAAGAAGCGGGGAGCAATATAGGAGAGGCAGCGGTAGAAGCAGTGAAAGGGGTTGTTGAGGGTGCCAGAAAAACAGGGGGAGATGTTAAAGAGGCTACAAAAACGGCAATAGCGGCAGCTTTAGAAACAACAAAAGAAATAAGCGGAGATGTTGTGCAAGAGACAAAGGACGCGTTAAAAACAGGCATAGAAGGCGCCCAGGAGATCTTAGAAGAAATTACAGAATAAACCTTTACGGTACACAACAAACCTTAGCGATTAGCCCTCTGTAGCAACAGAGGGCTAATTTTTAAATTAATTTTGGTATTGTTTTCAAAAAAATTTTTTTATAGTAAAATAGAGAAACCTTATGTTGAAAATAGAGAGAAAGACGTTTTTTATAGGATTATTTTTTCTGGCAGTAACCGCTCTGCCAAACTTTGTTTTTGCTGATAGCTATAATCAGAAAACCACCTTTTTTGTTGATTCTTCATATGACTTATCAGGTAGAGAAAAAATAGAAGGGGCTTTGAAACATATCTCTGTTAAGGCTTATTTTTACCTTGAAGAAGAATGGTGGGAGTCGCTTAGCGACAAAGAGAAGCAGGAAATACTTAATGAATTGTTGCTTTTGGGAAAGGAGTTTGATCAAAAGATTTATCCAACGGTTACTTCTGTTTATGGTCATGAGTGGACGCCGGGTATAGACGGCGATAGACACATTACCGTTTTTTTGCACCAGATGAAAGAAAATATTGGGGGATATCATCGCACGATAGACGAATATTATAAGATTCAGGTTCCTTCCTCCAACCAAAGAGAGATGGTTTATTTAAATTCGGATTATTTAGGCAGGACAAGGCTTAAGAGTTTTCTTGCTCATGAGTTTGTTCATTTAATAGTTTTTAACCAGAAGGTGAAAGTATTTAAAACGGGAGAAGAAGAAGTGTGGTTAAATGAAGCGTATGCTGATTATGCCCCAACACTTCTTGGCTATGATGATCAGTTTGATCAGGAAAGCAATCTTTATAATAGAGTGAGAGAATTTCTTGGGAGACCATCCGATTCTCTTACTGAGTGGCGTAATACGGCTCAGGATTATGGAGTAGTTAATTTATTTACTCAATATTTAGTTGATCATTACGGAATAGAAATTTTAGAAGATGCTCTTCGTTCAAAAAAGACAGGGATAGATTCTTTAAATTATGCTCTTGAGAAAAACGGATACAAGAAAACTATCAAGGAAATTTTTGGCGATTGGACGATTGCGTTGGTAATCAATGACTGCTCCGTTAATTCTCTTTATTGTTATAAAAATGATAATTTGAAAAATGTAAGAATTACGCCCGCACTAATATTTATACCAACCACTCAACAGTCAGAGATTTCTTTGGTTTATTCCCTAAAAGATTGGTCAGCCCGTTGGTTAAAGATTATAGGAGGAGATAAAGGATTGGAGGTTGAAATAGAGAATAACACTGCGCCAGAAGTAACCCTCTCTTATGTCATTCGTAAAAACGGCACAGAAATAGAAATTCAGGAAGCAGCAATTTCAAAGGGCGGTGTGGTGAAAATAAAGCTTCCAGAATTTGCTAAAGAGAATGTTTCTTTGATTTTAATACCTAGCGTTACTCATAAAACCAAGGATTTTACTGACAAGGAAGCAAGCTTTAGCTTTTCGGTTAAAATTAAAACCGTTGAAGAGAACAACCATCAAGAGAAGCCCATCACCGAAATGACGATTGAAGAATTGCAGGCAAAAATTTTAGAGATTCAACAGCAAATAGCCCGGCTCCAGACAATACTCGCGGAACTAATTGCTCAGAACCAATCAGAGATTAGCTGTAAAGAGATTACCAAAAATCTTTACTATGGGATAATGAATGACCCTCAAGTAAGATGTTTGCAGGAATTTTTGAAGAGTCAAGGTTTAGAGATTTATCCCCAAGGGCTTATCACGGGCAACTTCTTAGAACTCACTCGCCAAGCAGTAATCAGGTTTCAAGAAAAATACAAAGAGGAAATTTTAGAACCTTTGGGGTTGGAAAATGGTACAGGCTTTGTTGGTTCCCTCACACGAAAAAAGATTAATGAGATGTTAAATGCAGGCACTTTTTAAGCAGACAAAAGCAGTAATTCTTGCTGGCGGCAAAGGAACCCGGCTTTATCCTATTACTTTAGAAATACCAAAGCCGTCTTTACTGTTTAAGAAAAAATTCGACGGAGGTGAAATAGAAAGAATAGATTTAAGAGAGATGTTTAATTTACATTTAAAAAAGAGTCTTTAAAATGCTAAAAGAGATACTTGACAAAAAAGATTAAAAAAAGCAAAAATAGAGTTGCTCTTTAAAAAATCTCAAAAGAGGTGATGCGATGAGTAGGAAAGTGTTGGTAACAGGAAAGTGTGCTCACTGTGGTGCAACTTTGGTATTTGAAAAAATGCCTGATTCTAAGTCTTTTGTCACAAGTGGAAGAGTAGAAATTAGTCATTGTATAAGATGTGGGGCGCCGGTAGTTTATATCAAAGGATCTAGAAT
>JAGHAC010000032.1 GCA_021161645.1 bacterium | reverse complement strand
CAATTATAACATATTTTTTAAACTAATACATAAAGAACACCATTGTTTGAGAGAAATATTTTCAGCACGTACATTAGCAGAGAGTTTCATTTTTTTTAGAATTTCCTCAATTAAATGTTTATCAATCTGAACCTTTCTTTTTAAGTTATTTGTAAGGGTTTTTCTTGGAGAGACAAAAGCAGCTTTTATTATTGTGAAGAAAAATTCAAGATCAAGGTTTTTTAGAGGAGGGTGTATGTTGGCAATATTTAAAATAGCCCCATCAACTTTTGGTTTTGGGTAAAAATATTTTTTAGGAATATAACCAGCAATTTTTGCTTTTCCATAAAGCTCTATGGCTGCTTTTGGTAAACTCATCTTTTTTGAACAGATTTTTTCTGCCACCTCCTTTTGTACAATTGATGTAATTGAAATTGGCTGATTTTTTTCTTCTAAAAATTTTCTGATGATAAAAAGGGCGCTGGTATAAGGGAGGCTTCCAACTATTTTATATTTCTTCAGATTCAAAGAGGAAAAATCTATTTTGAGAGCATCTTTATTGATGATTTCTAAATTATTGTAGCCTTGGAATTTCTTTTTAAGATAAAAATAAAGAGTTCTGTCAATTTCTATTGCAATCACCTTTTTACATTTTTTTACAAGTTCTTCTGTAATAAATCCTAGTCCGGGTCCTATCTCAATTACAATTTCGTTGTTTTGAAGGTCGGCAACGCTCAGTAGTTTTTTAACAACCCTTTTATTTATAAGAAAGTTCTGACCCAGTCTTTTTTTTGGTAAAAATTCCAATTCTTTGAATATTTTTTTGAGTTGAGGTGGATTCATTTTGGGGATAAAATTCTTGACTTATTTCTTAGAGAAAGTTATATAATAAATATATCCTTGTATTTACGCGCCTTAATTAGTTTTTTTATTAATTTTAATCTATTCCTAGCAAAAGCCAAAAATTCGGTTTTAATTTGTTATCTGTTGTAGCTAAGCAGAGAACTTTTGCTTTATTTTTTGTTTTTCTTTGCATTTTAATATTATCTCTTACTAGACATCATGCTCTATACACTACTGCAACTTCGGGAAGCTTCTCGCAAAATTTTTTAAATTCTTTCGTATTTCAACAAGATGCTTCAGTCGTTTTTCCTGAAGAGGCTTTAATAGAGGGAAATAGTTTTTTAGGTTTTTCTTCTCCGGTAAACATTACCAACCACACTTTCGCTGCAAAAACCTCAGGATTTATTTCATATAATCCAGAGCCGGAAATCAAAGAATGTATTGTCCAAAAAGGAGATTCCATATCAAGCATTGCAAAAAGGTTTCGTGTTAGCGTAGAAACTATTCTTTGGGCAAATAATCTTTCAAGTAAGTCGATTATTAAACCGGGTCAGAAGCTTGTTATTCTGCCGGTATCCGGGGTTTTGCATCTTGTTAAAAAAGGTGATACCATCAGTTCAATTGCAAAAACCTATCAGGCAGACAAAGAGGAGATATTGAGTTTTAACCACATTGAAGACGAAGGCAAAATTTATGTTGGAGATCTTTTGGTTGTTCCGGGAGGAAAAATGCCAAAGAAAACATATGCTTCCTCTCGGGTTGTCAATTCTAATCTTCCAGCAACTTATTTTATTTGCCCAATTCCTTCTCCTTGTCGAATCACTCAGGGGCTTCACTGGTATAATGCTGTAGATTTTTCAAACGGCAAATGTGGAGAACCTGTTTATGCTGTGGCAGGCGGGACTATACAAAGAACAGGATATAATAAGATTGCAGGCAATTATATACGAATTTTACATCCCAATGGTGTGATTACTTTCTATGGGCATCTTTCTAAAATTTTAGTAAACTCCGGCCAGAAAGTAAGTCAAGGTCAAATAATAGGGTATACAGGATATTCGGGATACACTATTCCCGCAGGACCAAGAGGGTGTCATCTGCACTTTGACGTAAGGGGAGCAAGAAATCCTTTTGCCAAATAAAAATTCTTAAATTAAGTAAGATAGTTGGTTCGGTACATTAATGCTTCTTGTAAATAAGAAGTTTTTATTTTTTTTGTCCCTTCTAGGTCAGCGATTGTTCTTGCCACTTTTAAAATTCTATAGAAGCCGCGAGGAGAAAGAACACCTTTTCTTACGCTTTCCTTTAGGATTTCCAAGCCACCCTCTTCTAGAAGACAATATTTTTTGATCTGAGAAAGTCCCATTTCAGAATTAGTTAAAATATTTTCTTTTTTAAATCTTTGAACTTGGGTTTTTCGCGCAAAAACCACCTTTTCTCGGATTTCTTCGCTTAAATTTTCTTTTTCTGGAGAAATAAGGTCTTCGAAAGGAACATAGGGAAGTTCTACAAAAAGATCAATTCTATCAATGATAGGCCCCGATAATTTTCTCTGATATTTGGCAATTTGAGCAGGGGAACAGGCGCATTCTTTAAAAGGATTATTTAAATGGCCGCAAGGACAGGGGTTTGAAGCAGCGACCAGGATAAATCTACAAGGAAATATCGCCCTCTGTTTTGCTCTTAATAAAGAAACAAAACCTTCTTCTAATGGCTGTCTTAAACTCTCAATAACATCTCGATGAAATTCTGGGAATTCATCTAAAAATAAAACACCTCGATGAGCAAGGGTAATTTCTCCGGGTTTAATAGGGGTACCTCCTCCAACAATGGCTACTTTAGAGGCAGTGTGATGTGGAGCGCGGAATGGTCTTTGCAAAACAATAGGATGTTTATGGTTAAGTAATCCAGCAACGCTATAGATATTGGTTACTTCTAAAATTTCTTGAGAGGAAAGTTCGGGTAAAATGGTAGGTATGGTTTTTGCTAGAAGAGTTTTCCCTCCTCCTGGAGGACCAATCATTAAAAGATTGTGGCCTCCGGCAGCCGCTATTTCCAAAGCTCTTTTAGCAAATTGTTGACCCTTAATCCATCCAATATCAAAATCATAAGAGGGACTTTCAAAAGATATTTTTTCTCTGAAGGGCGAAATTAAAGAAGCGTTTGTAAGATATTCGACCACTTCTTTTAAAGTATTGACGCCAATAATTTTGATGTTTGGTTTTTGAAAATAAGAAACCAACGAGGCTTCCGCGGCATTTTTGCGGGGCAAAATGATTTCTTCAAGTTTTTGTTCCTCACAAAGAAGAGAAAAAGAAAGAGCTCCTTTAATAGGTCTTAAATTTCCATTAAGAGAGAGTTCGCCCAAAATTAGACGCTTTTGAAAATTATTGGCTGTAATTTGCTTGGATGCCAAAAGATAGCTAATGGCAATAGGCAAATCATAAAGAGCTCCCTCTTTTTTAATATCTGCTGGCGCAAGATTAATCAATACCTTTTCTGCACGGGAGCAGGGAGGTTTTAACCCAGAAGATTTAATGGCAGACCTTATTCTTTCTTTGGATTCTTCAACTGCCTTATCTGGCAATCCTACAACCTCAAATCTTTTAAAACCGGGAGAGATATCGGCTTCAATTTCTATAAGTTTGGCTTTTAAGCCTTCTATTGCTCCAGAATAAACTAACGAAACCATAAAACTTTATCGTTTTTGGCACTTTAAGCAAAATCTTGCTTCGGGGAAAATTTTTAATCTGTTTTGGGAAATTTCTTTACCGCAACGCTCACATATTCCGTATTTTCCTGTTTTTATCTTTTTCAAAGCGTCGTTGATGTCTTTAAGTTTTAGTTCCAGAATATGCTCAATGGGTAGCCGGTTAAGATACTCTTCTACTTCATCTTGAGCAACTTCTAGACGAGAACCTCCTGTCTCTGTTCCGTCAAATTCTGGGAACTTTGATTTCCAGTTATCTTGTAGCTGTTTATCCTTGGTGGCAAATTGAGATAGTTGATTTTCTACTTCTTTTTTTAACTCTTTAAGCTTTTTTTCTTGTTGCTCCAAAAAATCTTTGTTCATTGAGAGAGTAAGTCGATTAATTTGATAACGGGGTTACAACAAGTAGCAAAAACAAAGTATTTGTTATTTACAGTAGCATAGCATCCACCAAGGCACTTTTTTGAAGAGATGTCAAAATAGTTAAGGGTGGTATTATGATACTTTACTGTTTTTATTTGGATGTTCGCCGGAATGTATTGTTCTCCTAGAATAATTGCAAGGGTTTGGCTTAAGGGAATAACATTTTTATTCCACGCCGGAAGAGCCTCATCTAATGTATTCCCCTCTTTCTTTTTAAAGACAAAGCCGACAGATCTATAAGGATGCTCTTTGTTTTCTCGGTAAAGAAAAAGAGTTGAATATTCTTCGAAGGCATCGTAGAAAACTTTTTCTAAATTTATGGCTAAGCCGTTTAGCATTTCTTTGCCATTAAGATATTTGTTCTGGGTCTTATGATAAAACAGAACGCCTATGAATTTATTTTCTTGATAATCTGTCAGATAGAGGTTGTTCAAAAGTTGCGGTATTTCTATGGCATCTTGAATTTCTAGTGTGGTGGAACTTGATAAAGGAATAATAGGTGTTGGCGCTTGTGGAGTTAGGGTTTGAGAAGAGGGAGGCGAGGATTCAGAAGAAGGAGTTGTTTCTTCTATGGAAGGAGAAGCAGGAGCTGTGGGAGTGGGAGGCGAAGGCATAGGATTCTTGCTCCGCCCTCGAATAATTTTTAGAGCAGCAAAAACGGTTAAAGTAATGCCTATGATTACAAAAGCAATTTTTACCCACTTATTAGAAACAATTTTGCCAAAACGAAATTTCTTTTTGGAATTAGGCGTAGGGAGGGGTTGGAGGTTTTTTGCGATAGAGGAGATGTCGAATTTTCTTTTTAAAGAGGGTACATTTTCTGATTGGGGTATATGAGGTTGGGATGCGGTGGGTATGGGCCTATCTTGGAGAGCTTCGGTAGGTTTTTGAATTTTTCTTTCAAGGCCAGCCCGGATTCTTTTTAGGAATTCCTCCTCTTTTCTTTTTTCTTCCTCCTTTTTTTGTTTTTCAATCTTTTTTAGTAATTCTTTTTCTTCTCGTTTTTCTTCCAGCTTACCTATTGGCTTAGCAGGAGTCTCTTTTGGCAGAGGTGTTGTTTTTGGCTTGGGTTTTATCTCGCCAAAAGGCTTTTTAGAAGGAGTTGGCGGTTCTTCCGCCCCCGTCTTAGATAAAGATTTTTTCGGAAATGTGTTGCTTTTCTCCCTATGCCATTTTGGCCCCGCTACTGTTGGTGGAGATTGTTTCGAAGAGCTAACCAAGCCAAGAAATTGATATATTCCATCAATTTCCTTGCGCAGAGCATTTTCTCTTTCTAAATAATTTTGATGTTTAACATTTAGTCTGTTTTCTTCTAGAATGAACTTTCGTCGAGAGTCTTCTAGGGCCCATCGTTTTCTTTCTATACGCGCTCTTTTTTTCTCCAGTTTCATCCTTTGTTGTTCTATTTTTTGCCGTTCAATTTTTCGAGCAACCTTTTCTTCTGCTTCTAAAAAGGCAATTTCTTGTTCTACTTTTTCTTCTTGATGTCGTAACTCCGCTATTTCTTCCTCAATGCTTCTTCTTTTGTTTATAACCTTATCTTTTTGAACGAGAACACTTTCTTTTTCTTTTTGAATTTTCTTTACCTCTTTTTCTTTCTGTTGAGCCAACCTCTTTTTCTCTATCTTTTCAAGCTCTTTTTTAACATCTTCTATCTCTTGCTTAAGCTTGGTTTCTTTGGCAATTAGATTTTTATACCGAAATTCCAAATCTTTTAGTTTTTCATCTATCTGGAATAGTTGTTTTTCTAATTCCCACCTTTCTTTTTCAATTTTTTCTCTTTCCATTTCGGCCAGTTGTCTTTCTTGCTCTGCCCTTCTCTTTTCTTCTGGGATACCAAATCCCACCTCTCTTTTTTCAATAAGGTGGATATTTTCTTCGATTCTTTTCTCACTCTCAATAACCGGTTCCAAAAGATTAATAATTTTCTCCCTTTCTTTAATGAGATAATTCTTTTCTTTGTCTAAAGGTTTTTTTTCTTCCGGAATGCGATCTAATGCTTTCAGAAGCTGGGCGCGTCTTTCTAAAAGCCTTTGTTCGTAAGTTTTTTCTTTCAATTTTCTTTTTTGCTCTTCCTCTCTTTTTTTTCTTTCCAACCAAAGTTTTTTCATTTCTAACTCAGTCATCTTTTTTCTTTCTAGCGCCCTTTTTCTTATTTCCTCGACCTTTTTCTTTTCTTTTTCTTTTCTTTTTCTTTCTTCTTCCTTACGCTTTCGTTCTTCCTCTATCTTCCTTCTTTTTTCTTCCTCCATTTTTTTTCTTTGTTCCTCTTCCAGCTTTCTTCGTTTTTCTTCCAGACTTTTTCTTAATTCTTCTTTCTTTTTGCGCCTTAACTCTTCCATTCTTTTCCTTTCCTCTTCTTTTTGAAGAACTTCCCTTATGGGCCCTTCCGTCTTTTTTTGTCCGAGTAGGCTCTTTTTTATTTCTTCTATTTCTTGTTCCGCCTCTTTTTTTTGAGGGGCAGGGGATGTCTTTTCCTTATATTTTTTAATTATTTCTAAAATCTCTGACTCGGTTATAGGATTTTCTAGGTCACTATAAACCATCCCAGCAAGATCTTTTTGCATTGTCCTAATTGCCCTTTTAGGAATAACACTATTGGTAGGTTTTTGAGGCATAGATAATATTATTTTATCATATTTTTCTTTACTAAAGCTAGACGGGGCCGTCCCAGATCGTCGAATTCAATAATTTTTACAGGGATAATATCTCCGATTTTCAACACATCTTCTACTCTTTTGATCCTTTTGTCGCTGATTTTAGAAATATGGAGTAGACCATCTCGCTCAGGGAGAAGTTCCACAATTGCTCCAAAATCGAGTATCTTTGTTACTTTCCCTTGAAAAATCTCTCCTACTTTTAATTCTCTGGTTAGGTTTTTAATCCACTCAGCTGCTTTTTTATTTGCCTCCTCAGAAAGAGAAGTGATATAAATATGTCCTTCAGGTTCTATATCAATAGAAACCTCATATTTTTCAATGATACTGTTAATGGTTTTTCCTCCGGGTCCAATAACCTGTCCTACTTTTTCGGGATCGATTTTTAAAGACAAAATCTTAGGCGCAAAAGGAGACAATTTCTCTCTTGGTTTGTTTAATGTTTGGTTTGTTTTTTTTAAAATTTCTAACCTTGCCTTTTTTGCTCTTTCTAATACTTCTTCAATAATTTTGAGCCCCACACCTTTTATTTTAACATCTAATTGTATTGCTGTAACCCCCTTTTCCGTTCCGGCAACCTTAAAATCCATTCCGCCAAAGTGATCTTCTGGTCCCTGAATATCTGTAAGGAGTTTGTGCCTTCCATTTTTTTGAATAATCCCAATGGCAATCCCTGCAGCTGGACGTTTAATTGGGACGCCTGCGTCCATTAAAGCCAAACTAGAACTAGAAACAGAAGCCATAGAGGTTGAACCATTAGAGGAAAGAATTTCAGTCACTACTCTTATAGTGTAAGGAAATTTTTCAAAATCAGGAATAAGTGGCCGCAGAGCTTTTTCTCCTAACATCCCGTGTCCTATTTCTCTTCTACCCGGCCCTCTTAAGGGTTTTACTTCGCCCGAACAGTAAGGGGGAAAATTATAATGATGCATAAATCTTTTTTTGCCCCTAAATTCCATTTCTTCGATCAATCTTTGGTCGCTAGGAGAACCAAGAGTTACAATAGAAAGTGCTTTAGTTGCTCCTCTGATAAAAAGCCCAGATCCATGAGTACGCGGGAGCAAGTTAACTCTTGCTTCAATAGGTCTTATTTCGTCTAACTTTCTTCCGTCAGGTCTTATTTCTTTTTCCAGCACTAATTCTGTAAGTGTTTCTTTTAAGATATCTTTAATAACACTTCTTGCATAGCCGATCTTTTCCTCTCCAAAATTATCTCTGACAAAATCTAAAATTTCTTCTTCAAGCTGCCGATTCTCTTTTTTGTTTTCTATGCTTGGTTTAGCAACAAGATTCTCTTTTAATTTCTTGCCAAATTTTTCTTCAACTACTTTTCTGATTTCTTGTTTTTCTTCTGGTGCGGGAATTACCTCTTTTTTCTTTCCGTATTTTTGGGTTATTTCCTTTTGAAAGGCGATGAGTTCCTGAATAATTTTTTTACCTTTCTGTATTGCTTTCAAAATTTCTGTTTCGTTTTCTTCTAGAGCCTCGGTTTCAATCATATTTATTAATATTTCTTTGTTTTCTTCCACGCCCGTGACAATGATATCTAATTCAGATTCTTCTCTTTCCTGATAACTGGGAGCAACAATAAACTTATTGTCTTTTTTAGCAATTCTTATGCCTCCAATAGGGCCATTCCAAGGAATATCAGAAATTGAAAGAGCTAGAGAAGTGGCTAGGAGTCCTGGAAGATCCGGGTCATTTTCTTCGTCCCAAGAAAGACAGGTAACAATTATCTGGACCTCTCTTCTTAAATGATCTGGAAAGAGTGGTCGAATTGCTCTATCAATTAGCCTTGCGGTTAGAATTGATTCCTCCGAGGGTCGCCCCTCTCTTCTAATAAATCTTGAACCAAGAATTTTTCCTGCAGCATAATATCTTTCCAAAAACTCAACTGTTAAAGGGAAGAAATCCCGATCTTGAATTTCTTGGTTTGACATAGTTACCGTTGCCAAAACAACTGTATCGCCAAGCTGAGCAAAAACGCTTGCGTTTGCTTGTTCGGCTAAGTTGTCTATGGTAAAAATAATCTTTTTTCCGTCAATTTCTTTTTCAAAAGTCATAATTTTGGATTATTCAAGAATTAAGTATTTTTTTGGGGTGCTTTCTAAATCGAAAAAATCGTCTACTGCTTCTTTAAGTCGGGAAGAAGCCGAATGCGAAAAAGCAATTGCCTCTACTCTTTTTCCTTGATTTTTTAGATATTCTACAAGAGGAAGAAAATCACCGTCGCCGGAAGCCAAAACAATAACATCAACGCTCGAGGAAACCCTTATCGCGTCTACTGTAATACCTACATCCCAGTCTGCCTTTTTAAGCCCGCCATAATATTCTTGTAAGGGTTTAACACGGGTTTCTATTCCAAGTTTCGTTAAAGCATCAAAAAAAGGTTTTTCTTCTCCTGTTTTTGTTTGGACTACATAAGCAAAAGCCCGGATTAACTTTCTTCCGGCAACTGCTAGTTTTAACACTTCTCCAAAATTTACTTTCGCGCCAAAGATGTTTTTTGCTGAATAATATAAATTTTGAGTATCAATTAAAACAGCTACCCGTTGATTTTTATGTTTAGCTTTAGCCGTAACCGACAAAGGCATTTATTTTTTAAGTCCTAATTTTTTGATTAAGGAATTGTAGCGCCTAGTACTTTTTCGTTGAAGATACCTTAAAAGCTTTTTTCTCTTTGTGACCATTTTTAAAAGCCCTCTTTTTGAATGAAGGTCTTTTGGGTGTTTTTTGAGATGGTTTAGAAGTTTCTTTATTTCTTCGCTTAAAATAGCAACTTGTACCTCAACTGAGCCACTATCCTTCTTGCCCGATTGAAATTTTTTAATAATATT
>JAGHAC010000010.1 GCA_021161645.1 bacterium | reverse complement strand
GTTGTAAAGAGGATATTGATATTTTCCTGATTTACTCCTTCAAAATTCTGAACTTCTTTTATAAAAACCTCTTTCCCCGCCTGCGCCGAAGCTTCGGCGGGCAGGTCTCCAAATTTAATTTTAGGGGCAAAGAGATATTTTTCGGATAAAGGATTTAAAAAATTGTCTTTAGTTTTCTCAATAATGTTGGTGCTGTTAACAAAAAAGATAAAATTTCGATAGCCCAGTTTATATAAATACAAGATATTAGCCGCCATTATAAGCGTTTTTCCACTTCCGGTTGCCATATGGAAAAGAAGGTGCGCTGGCCATTGCCTTTTTTGATATTCAGAAAAATAAAAATCAAATCTGCCCAAAGCTTCTTTCTGATATTCCCGCAACTCAAATTTTGGATTCAAATTCCGGACAATCTCATCGCCCAACCGCGAAGTAAAAAAATCCTGCCCAAACGATTCTTTATTTGCGTTAAAAGTTTCGTATAGCATGGTTAAATTAATAAACCTTTGATAAAGCTTCCCACTTCATTTTTAATTAAACTTTCGAGATTTACATTGTCTGCGAGTTTTATATTGAAGGTGATATGAAATTCTTTCCGTTCCTTCTCCCCACGTTCGATACCTTCAACAATATCTATTCCCGACTTAGTAACTCTTAGATTAAAAAAATAGTAAGTCATGTTGTCATTACTTTCTTTAAAAGATATAAAGCAACCTTCTTCTAAATATCTCATCGCGTTATAAACATCTGTTATTGACTCAGCCGCTACTTTTAAGAGCTTCTTGCCGAGTTCGCTTTTCTCAAGTTCAGCTTTACTATTCATATCTCGGTCGAAACTAATAATTTCTGCATCAAGCGATCCTCTTTTTCTTTGAAGGGCATAGAGCAAAAGCAATATATCGCCGGCAATTTTCTTAATTGGTTTCATAATTTTAGCGAATTAAAAACTCATAGGGTGTGTTTATTTTTGTATACAATGCTGAAAAAATACCATTGCTAAATTTAGTATCAAACGAGCATTCTTTTCATTGGCATATTGCTTCTTAGGGTGAGCTATGCTAGTTTCTTGTCTTTGTCGAGCAAAAATTGACATTAAATCGCCAAAAATCTTCTGTGTGAAAGAATCCTTAGGTATTAGTTTCTTCTTTTGAGCCGTTAAAATTAATTTAGAAATTTCTCCCTTACCGGTTTTCCCATTAACCATAATTTGTAAAAATGCTTGAATAGCAGAAATAACATTTGTAACACAATTGCTATATCCTTGAGGAGTATTTTTTCTATATTCATCAAATGCATCCGATAAAATTTTACTAACCTCTCTCCATTTTGGATGTGACAAATAACTTAAAACAGGCTCATAAATTTCTTCAATTATTCTCTCTTCTTGACGAGGCATGAAACCTTGTCGTGTTAAATAAAGATTTAGCCCAAAATCAGCAAAAACCTCGTTTAAATCTTTGCGAAACTTATCAAATTCTTCCCACCTCCAATTTTCTAACCTTTGATTATATTCCTCTTCTGATTCTTCCTCCTCTCTATATATTCTCTCTTCTGCTCTTTCAAGAATTAAAGCTTTGGAATATAAAGAAAGCAACTCTATTACAACATTCTCATCCTGTTTCATAAAAATTTCATAGAAATCATAGCACGCTGAATTTAATGTGTTATCCTCTAAAAAATTTCTAGCATAACTTTTAGCTTTGTATTTATAATTAAGAGCCACTATCGAATTGTATATTCTTTTTCTCTTACTCTCTTTCTCCGGATATTCTCCATAGAATTCATAATAATTACCCTCTGAATCACAATAAGGGTTATTGTAATCATGTTTTTTTATCCTTATTAAAAAAATACCACTCTAAATACTTCCAAATTTTATATTTCTCATCGTTACTTAAAGAATTCCAGTTCCTTAAACCGAAGTCCGGTTTTAATTCTTTTTTTGCTTTTGGATTTAATTCACTCCAAAGTTTAAAAGTCATAATTAAACCCTTAGTTAAATTAAATTTTATAAAACCCCCTATTTAACTTCTTATCTTCCTCGCTCACACCATACTCTTCATCATCAATCTCGCTGTAATTAACATAAAGGTGGTTTTTATCCAGACACTCAAGCAAAAATCTTTTTTGATCCTCAATTGATAATTCCTCAAAATTCTTTGCATGTTCATCAACAGTTTTAACATCGACCTTGTAGCTTAAAAATGCTTTTTTCTTCATTATTTCCCAAAGGTTTTTCAATTCTTGTTTTGATTTTGCTTTTTGTATTTTCTCTACAAAATTTTGGTTCCATTTCATTAGTTCTAGATAGACAAAATCTCCGCCGCCTTGCCAGCTGACTTCTTTTGAAATACCGGTCTGGTCGCCATTGATTACATTTTTTAATCTTTCAAGAGTAAGATTAATATGCGTATTGAGTTGTTCTATTCCTATGTATTGTCTATTTATTTTATGAGATACTGCGCAAGCAGTTCCTGTTCCAACAAAAAAGTCTAAAACTATATCTCCGGGGTTTGTTGATATCTCAGTAATTCTCTTCAATAATTTTTCTGGCTTCTGTCCTTTAAATTCTTCAGACCCCAACATTTTTGAAACTTTTTCTCCTGAATACGATACAATCGCAATACTATTAAGTTTGTCATAAATACTACAGTTCCAAGTGTCTTCTAATGGGTATCTGTCTGGAAGCCCTACATTAGAAATAAATTCTAAGAATTGCCTTTGTTCTTTTTTGTTTTTTATCCCCAATTTTTTCAAATATTCTAC
>JAGHAC010000002.1 GCA_021161645.1 bacterium | reverse complement strand
GTGGAGAGGTTTTTGGGCGAAAACCCGGTAATTTTTTCTCTTTCAGCGATTTTAGTAACTATTTTCTGTATTATTATTCAAGAGATAGTAGCAAGATTAAAATTTTCTGTTGGGAAAAAATTTCAAAGTATTGCTCTGATTGCTGACGCAAAGCACTCAAGGGCAGATGTTATTTCTTCTCTTGGTGTTTTAGTGGGTTTGGCTTTACTTAAATATTTTCCTTTTGCTGATGCAGCAGTAGCTTTAATAATAGGCCTCTATATTATTTTTGAAGCCATTTTTATAGGAAAAGAAATTACAGAATCTCTTTTAGATGTAGCAAACAAAGAGATAGAAGAAAGAATAAGAAAAATTTGTCTTGCTCACAAGATTGAAATAGACAGCTTAAAGACAAGGAAAGTAGGGAGTTATAATTTTGCCGAATTAAAGATTAAGCTTCCCTTAAAATTAAAGTTAGATGAGGTTGGAAAAATAACTAAACAATTAGAAGAACGACTTTTTAACAATATTCCGGAATTAAAATATGTTGTAATATCGGTAGAGCCTTATGATGTAAAGAAAAGTACAATAGTAGGGTTTTTAGGGAGGAAATTTTGTGAAGAAGAAGGGTTTGAGAAAATTGGTCCCAGAAAGGTGGGAAAGAGAATTATTATCCCAATTAAAGATAATAAACTCTTTGATAAGTTCGGATCAGAATTTTATCTTCTTGTAGATATCAAGGGAGGAAAAATTCAAAGAAGGGAAGTGATGAGAAATCCATACTTTGAAAAGGATTCGCCAAAAGGAGTGAGATTTATTAAAGCCACGAGGTCGGATGAGGTGGTAACTCCGGTAATAGGCCCCAATGCTAAACAGAATTTGGAAAACTTTGGTATTAAAATTCATATTGTTGATTCTCACCAGTCTTTAGAAGAGATTTTAGAATTTTTAATTACAGAAGAACAAGAAAACAAAGATGTCGACCAAAAACAACAGTAAGCCGCTAATGATAGGAGTTACTGGAGGAAAAGGCGGGGTGGGAAAATCCACCTTTGCTGTTCTTTTGCTTTGCGAATTATTAAAGAAAAATAAAAAAGTATTGCTTTGCGATTGCGATGTAGAGTGTCCAAACGATTATTTACTTTTGGAAGAAAAACTTGTCAATCCTGTTCAAAAAATTTTTGGTACATTTCCAAAGCTTGATAAAAGAAAATGTAGAAAATGTGGCATTTGTGCTCAGACCTGTAGAAGCAATGCCATTTTTTATAAACCGGGAGAATATCCTATTTTTATTAAAGATCTATGTTCAGGATGCGGAGCCTGCGTAGCAGCGTGTCCTTTTGGTGCTATTAAAGAAGAGAAAGAAGAAACAGGGAAAATCTTTCTTAATGAGATAAAAGTTAAGAACTTACGATCTCGAGCCTGGTTGATTACAGGATTGCTAAAAAAGGGGGTGGAGGAGAGCGGTCCTATAGTAAGGGAAGTTAAGAAATTTGCTCAGTCTTTTGCTAAAAAAGTAGACGCAGACGTTATCTTATTTGATACAGCCGCTGGAACTCATTGTCCCGTAATTAATGCTTTACTTGATATTGATTATGCCTTTGTGGTAACTGAACCAACTCCAATGGGATTGCATGATTTAAAACTTATGATTCGTCTGTTGAAAAAGATGAAAGTAAAGTCAAAGATAGTTTTAAATCAGGCGGATTTGGGAGATAAATCAGCTATTGAAAAATTTGCTAGGAAGTATAAAATAAAAATAGAAAAGAGTATTCCTTATTCAAAAGAATTAGCAGATTTTTATTCAAAAGGTCAATTATTAGAATATTTTTTTAAAATTAAAAATTAAATCTTATGGCATTAATATCTTCAGTAGAAAAAGAACAAGCATCAGACATAGCAAAAGAAATTTATCAAAAATTTGAAGAAGAAGCCGGAAAAGTTCCTGAGTGGGTAAAAGTAATGGCTCATCGCCCAGAAATATTAAAAGAGTTTGTAGAACTGTTTAATGTTACAATGAAGCAAGGAGTGATAGATCCTTTGCTAAAATGGAAAATTGCTTATACTGTTTCTCAAACATTAAAATGCCCCTTTTGTTTAGACGTTTCAGAAAAAATGCTTAAGAAATTTGGAGCAAGTGAAGAAACAATAGAAAAGATTAAAAGTTTAGAAGGGGAAACTCAGACAGAAAAGGAGACATTGGAATTAATAAAAGATGTAACTTTAGATGGCCACCTTGATAATCCTGAGCTTTTTGAAAAGCTTAGGCAGAGATTTTCAGAACCAGAAATTATAGAGATTATTTCAGTAATGGGGCTTTTTAACTTTATAAATCGCTTCAACAATACATTAGCTATTCTTCCTGAATAGAAAAATTAATATTTACTGTATGCGAAAGAGTAATCTAAAGAGATTTTATTCTTTTCTCTTTTTGTTTATAGCTCTAGCTTTTTGGCAATTTCTTGGAGAAGCACCGAAGCCAGCTTATGCTCTCAATCAATTTCAAGAGGAAAGCCAAAATTCAAAATATGTCTGTGCTGTTTACTTTACCGGAATTGGTTGTCCTCACTGTGCAAAGACAGACCCGTTTTTATTCGAAAAAGTTTTATCCGAAAACAAAAATGTTGTGGTGATAGAATATGAAGTGTATCATTCTTCCGAAAACGCAGCTGTTTTTGAAAAATATATAGATTTAGCTAATCTTCCAGACTTTAAAAAAGGAATTCCAGCTCTTTATTTTGACGCGAACCAAGATCAAGTTATTGTAGGCGATAGGGCAATTATTCAAGAGTTAAACGAGAGTGGGGTTTTTGAGGGTTCTAATCAATGTTTATTGATAAACGGAGAAAAGAAAAGTTTTAAAGACGTAGATGTTAGGAATTTACCCGGCAAACCGAAGATCTGGAAAGGAAAGAGAGTGCTGGTAAAAGAAGATAACAGTCATTGGATATTTGCTTGGAAGGGAGAAAATATAAAAACAAGAAAAGATGAATTTGAAAACTCTTCCGATATTCTTTCACAACTAATTGCTTCAGATAATTTTTTGGAAGTTCTGAAAAATGCTCACTATAAAAGTACTGATAATTACAGGGTTCAACTTTCAGGAAAAAGTCTTTATTTTGATAATGCGGTGGTGTTAACTGTTACGCCTTCCTTCTCTAGCCGCAGCGAAACAGCTTCACCGTTAACAATAGGAAAGATTGTTTCTTTGGCGGTTGTTGATTCAGTTAATCCTTGCGCTCTGGCAGTATTAACCCTGATGCTATTGGCAATTTTAACTTATAATCCTCAAAAAAGAAGAAATGTTCTTTTGGCAGGTATTGCCTTTATAGCTTCGGTATTTTTAATGTATCTTTTTTATGGGCTGGTAATTATTAAGTTCTTTCAGATAATTCAGGCCTTAACTGCCATTCGTTTGTATCTTTATAAAGCATTGGGATTAATAGCTATTATTTTAGGAATTCTAAATATTAAGGATTTTATAAAATATAAACCGGGTGGATTTTTGACTGAAATGCCTCTTTTTCTAAGGCCTAAAGTTAAAAAAATTATTTCCGGTATCACTTCGCCTAAAGGAGCTTTTATCACAGGATTATTTGTCACTCTTTTCCTTCTTCCTTGTACTATTGGTCCTTATATTATTGCTGGTGGCATTCTTTCAGCAATCAAAATTCTTAAAACAATTCCTTGGCTTATTCTGTATAATCTTATTTTTGTTCTGCCAATGGTGTGTATAGTATTGTTGGTTTATCTTGGCGTTTCAAAAGTAGAGGATGTTTCTCAATGGAAGGAGAAAAATATAAGATATTTACATCTTGTGGCGGGTTTGATAATGGTTGGGTTAGGAGTAGGAATGCTTTTCGGTTTAATTTAAGATTTTAGTGTCCGAATTTAGAGCAAGATCCGCTTAGGAGTTTTCTTTAAAACATCTTTGGTTTTTATTTTCTTGGTAACCAAGGAGCGTCTGTTTCGTTGTTTTTTCTTTCGGTAAGATTATAATTTTTCTAATTATTGTTTTTATTCTTAGGCTTTGGGTTACTTTCTTTAAGTCTGTAACCCGAATTACTCTGTTGGCTTCTTTGGCGGTAATAATTTTAGGCGTTTATTATCTTGTCGGCTGGATCTAATATCATTATTAAATAAATGAATTTTCAAGAAAAACAAAAACTATTAGAAGAAATTAAAAGGCAGGTTTTGGGCTGCAAACAATGCCCTCTTTATTTAACAAGGACCAATCCTGTATTTGGAGAAGGGGATATTGAATCAAAAATTATGTTTATTGGGGAGGCGCCGGGTTTTAATGAAGATAAGCAAGGGGTGCCGTTTTGTGGGGCAGCAGGAAAAATTTTAGATGAACTTTTGGCAAGTGTAGGAATTAAAAGAAGCGATGTCTATATTACAAATATTCTGAAATGCCGTCCCCTAGAGAATAGAGATCCAAACCCCGAAGAAATTTCATTATGTACACCCTATTTGGAAAGACAGATTGAGATTATAAACCCAAAGGTTATTTGTTCGCTTGGCAGATATTCAATGAGGTATATTTTTGAGAAATATGGATTAAAAGAAAAATTGGAGCCGATTTCTAAAATTCATGGAATGGTTTTTGGGGTGCAAAACCTTTTTCAGGAACTTAAAATAATTCCTTTTTATCATCCAGCAGTTGCTACCTATAATCCTCATATGAAAGAAATTTTGAAAAGAGATTTTCAAATTTTAAAAACAATTAAATGAGCAAGGAAAAACTTAAAATAGCAATAGTTTCAGGCAAGGGAGGAGTGGGAAAGAGTATGCTGGCTTCCAGTTTGGCAATTTTACTTTCTAAAGAAAAGAAAATTATTGCCTTAGATTGTGATGTTGATGCTCCCAACCTGGCTATTTGGCTTAACGAGGATAGGAATTGGGAAAAGAAAATTTCAATATTTAGTTCCCTTAAACCAAAAGTAAATCATAGAAAATGTAAAAATTGCCAGAAGTGTGTTAGTAAATGTAAGTTTGGGGCGATGAAGATAGTAAACAACAGGGTAGAAATTAATCCTTTTCTTTGTGAGGGGTGCGGTCTGTGTGAAGTTTTATGTCCGGAAGGCGCGATTAAAATGATGCCTGTAAAAAACGGAGAGATTAGAATAAAAAGAACAAAATACGGATTTGTTTTAGTGTCAGGATATTTATTACCGGGGGAAACCGGTTCAGGGAAGGTTGTCGATGAGATTAAGAGCAGTGCAGAGAGCTTTGATTATCAATTGATGATTATAGATTCAGCGCCTGGTAGAGGGTGCCCGGTAATATCTGCTCTTAAGGATGTTGATTTAGTAATTCTTGTTGGTGAGCCAACTCTTTCTGGTTTTACTGATCTCAAAAAAGTTAAAACGGTTGTAGACCATTTTCATATTCCATATTTTGTAGTTGTTAATAAATGGAATGCAAATATTAACAATTTTAAAAAAATCAAAAGGTGGGCAGGCAGTAATTTTCTTGGTAAGATTTCTTATGATAAAAGAATTTTTGAGGCAATTAGCAGATTATTGCCAATTATAGAAACTGATCTACCTGCCAAAGAGGAGATAACTAAAATTTATCAGAAATTAAAAGAGGTTTTATTTTAATCATCTATGCCAAGACCACAAAAACCAAGAAAAGTTATGTTCGATCCAAAAGCGGCTTATTTCAAGCCCCGGGCAGTTCCTTTATCAATGCTCGAAGAGGTTAATTTAATGGCAGACGAATTAGAGGCATTAAGGTTATGTGACTTGAAGAATATCAATCAAGTTGATGCCGCAAAACAAATGAAAATATCACAGAGTACCCTCAATAGAATTTTACTCTCCGCTAGAAAAAAAATAGCAGATGCGCTTATCCACGGTAAAGCTATCAAGATAGTAAAGAAGTGAAAAGGTAAAAGAAGCGAAGATTTTTTATAATCATCAGTGATACAATCACCAATGAGACCCGTTCTTGTTGGATAAGCAACCAAAAAAGCTAAAAAGAGGGCCAGAATTATCCCTCTTTTTTTAAATTGCCTATTTCTTTAGGTTGGGGTACTGAGACTCGATTATTCTGTGAAAAGAGATGTTAGCGAATGAGGATAGCGTGGCATAATGTAGATATTGAGAAGAAAAGAATGGGAAATCAAATATGATGGGAAAGAGGTAAAACCCTTGACAGAAATTTGACGATATGATATAATAACAATATCAAAATAAAGTAAGTTCTCTAAAATTAAAGATAAAAAGAAAGGAGAATTTGTAAAGATTATTCTTGTCAAGAAATAATTTTGGGAAAAAGCATATTCTTTTTATAGAAGATTTTTTCCTAAGCTCAGAAGATTTCCGGATTTTGGAAAGGAGGTGAAAGGTGAAAGCAGCGAGGTGTGCGCGTCTCTCGGCAATCTCTCGGGCTGCCGATAAACATGAGCAGCTCCTGCGACGCCTCCGTAAGGAGGCTTTGCAGGAAAAAGGAGGTAAGCGGGGAGGTCACGAGTCCCTCCGCTTGGGAGAGGTGGCTCGGGTTTGTCCGAGCCACTAGTAGAAGTTTTAGGGGCGAAGGAAGCAACAAGCATTCTTGTCTTCCTCGCCCTTTTTATATTTATTTTCTTTAATGATAGACTTTCTTCAGAAAAAGGAAGTTTATCATTAAAGAAGAAATTGTTCAGGTCCTGCACCAGAGATCTGACACTCATAAAAAATTTACTCTAAAAGATAGTTTTTCGGCCGAGAGTTTCTTTCGACTTTTGCCCATTCCTTTTCCAAAAAGAGGGCTAATTTTAGCCCTCTTTTTGGTCGGGGTGCCGGGAATCGAACCCGGATTACAGGCACCCCATGCCCGCGTCCTACCTTTAGACTACACCCCGCCCTTTTCTTTATTTTATCAATTTATAAAGATTTTTTTTACACTTTGCACAAACCCTGATAGTTTTACCTGATGGAAGTTTTGCTTTTTGAAGGTTGGGATGTTGTCTAGTTTTTGAAGGATTGTAGCGGGACATCAGTTTTTTGTATTTTTTTCCAACCGTTGGTTGCTTACCGCAGATATCACAAATTTTTGCCATAGATTTAAGTTAAATGATTGAGTTATCGAGCGACTAAGTGACCAAGTGATCGAGTGACTAAGTTACTAAGTGATTTAAGTTGCTACTCAATAACTTGGTAACTTAATCATTCAATAACTCGATAACTTATTATATATCTTATTTTTTTTGATTTGGCAAGGTTTTTTTGTTATAATTGAGCAATATGACAGGGATAGAAATAATTGCTATTATTCTTATTTTGATGTTTTCGGTAATCATTCATGAAACTGCGCATGGTTGGGCAGCTTATTCTTTGGGTGATCCTACTGCCAAATTAGCAGGTCGTCTTACTTTAAACCCCATAGCCCATCTTGATCCAGTAGGATCAATAATTCTTCCTTTATTTTTGGTATTTTTATCAAAAATTACCGGAGGTGCGGCGATAATTTTTGGCTGGGCAAAGCCGGTGCCGGTTAATCCTTATAATTTCAAAGACAAAAAATATGGAGAGCTAAAGGTTTCCGCTGCTGGTCCTTTAAGCAATATTATGCTGGCAATTATTTTTGGTACATTGATAAGATATGGATCATCTTTTCTAAATGAGCAAGCATTATTTTTAGCGGCTTATGTCGTCTGGATAAATCTTATTTTGGCTGTTTTTAATCTAATTCCTATTCCTCCACTTGACGGCTCTCATATTCTTTTTTCTCTTCTGCCGTCAAGTGCAAATAAAATAAAATTTGTATTATCTCAATATGGAATGATATTTGTTTTGATATTGATTTTCTTCTTTTCTCCGGTTATATTT
>JAGHAC010000019.1 GCA_021161645.1 bacterium | reverse complement strand
TTTGGGAAGATAAGGAAGAGAATAAGCAGGAGATAGAAAATTTAATAGGAACAATTAAGGTAATAGCAAAACTTTTGGAACCATTTTTACCAAAAACATCAGAGAAAATTATAGAACAATTAGAGACTGGCAATCTTACCCCACTATTTTCCCGAATTTGATCAATTTTAGAGATTAAATTTAATTTTTAATTTTTAATTTTGAATTTTTAATTATGTTTGATACTCATGCCCATCTAAATTTTAAGGCGTTTGACAAAGACCGCGAAGAAATAATCCAAAAGTGTCTACAAGAGAATATCTGGATGATAAATGTAGGGACTAATTTTTTTAGTTCAAAATTAGCAGTTGATATTGCGAATAAATATGAAAAAGGAGTATATGCGAGTGTCGGGTTGCATCCGATGAACATTAAAATAAATGAAAAATTCAAAATTCAACCTTGCCTGCCGGCAGGCAGGAATGCAAAATTACAATTCGAAGTTCAAAATTATAATAAAGAAGATACCTTAGAAGAAAAGTTTGATTATAAAGAATATAAGAAGCTCGCCCAGGATAAAAAAGTTGTGGCAATAGGAGAAATAGGCTTGGATTATTATCACAAACCAAAGACAAAAATAAGATTAGAAGAATTCAAAAATAAACAAAAAGAGATATTTTTGAAACAGGCCAAATTAGCACAAGAATTGAATCTCCCCATTATTATCCATTGCCGAATGGCACACCAAGAAATGATAGAAATTTTAAAACAAAATTTTATTAACGACAAACAAAAAATAAGAGGAGTGATTCACTGCTTTACTGGAACTTACCAGCAAGCAAAAGAGTATTTAAAAATTGGGTTTTTACTTGGCTTTAATGGAATAATTTTTAAGCTTGATTTGGCGCAGGTGATAAAAGAAGCGCCTTTGGAGAAAATTTTAATTGAAACTGATTGCCCTTATCTTTCGCCGCCGGGATATAACCAAAAACGCAACGATCCAACAGGAGTGAAATATGTAGCAAAAAAGATTGCGCGAATTAAGCAAATTCCTTTAGAGGAAGTGGCCGATCAAACAACTGAGAACGCTCAGAAATTATTCCTTAATGTAAATTATTAATTTGACAAGTCTCAAGAAAGGTTTAAACTAATTTTAGTTATCAAAAAAAAGGAGGTAGAAAATGGCAGAGGTTAAAGCAGCAGAAATTCCAGAAGAGGTGTGCAACTTGGCTCAGATAATTTTATCTCCGCGCTATGACGGATTTATTCAAGAAAGCGCGAGAAAAAAGCTGGAAAGAATAAAACAATATATTGAAGACGTTTTACAATTAGAAGAATCAAGGCGTGGAGCAAATCTTAGTTCTAACTGAGGAGCCTGTAATAGCTCTGACGGATGATTCTCTGCCTGCTGTGCCTATCCATAAAAGGAGGTGAGTTCTCTCTTTTTTGTCTCGGCGCAGCAGGCTTTTTTGTTTCTAAATATAAAAATTTAGGCAAATTAAAAGCATAGTCTTCTGTTGCTAAGAAATTAGGTGCTCATTAATAAAGTTCTGTAACCGATTTTTATTGACAGAAATTTATAACATTGTTAGTAATATATAGAACATTAAAAAAAGGGAGGGAGGAAAAATGGAAAAAGTGGTGATAATTTCAGGAACTTCTCATTTTGATTTGGCAAAGAGGGTGGCAGACAAACTTGGCAAGGAATGTGTTCTGCCAAAGATTTACAGATATGGAACGGGAGATTTCGAAGTCCGTATACCGGTTAACGTTAGAAGGCAAACGGTTTTTGTTATTCAAACCTTTCTGCCTTATCTTGAAAAGGTCTGCTATCATTTTTTAGAAACAGTTTTTATTGTTAATGCCGCATATAAAGCATCTGCCCAAGAAGTAAATTTGGTTGTTCCTCATCTTGGTTGGGATCAATCTGATAAAAAGTGGACTGGAAGAATGCCTATTGCTGGAGAATTAATCGCAGCAATGTTTCATTATGCTGGTGTACGGAGATATATTGGGCTTCACTTTCATTCTCCTCAGTTTCCGGGTTTCTTTCCTCTTTCGTGTATAGTAGACCATTTAGTAGCAACGCCTATTTTGATCCGTGCTGTAGAGCAAAATGATTGGCACAAAAACGCGGTTTTAGTTGCAGGAGATCTGGGTTTTGCTAAGATGGGGAGAAAAATTGCTGATAGATTAGGATTGCCTCTGATTAAAATAGATAAAGAGCGAATAAGCGGCAGAGAGATAAAAATTCATGAGATATACGGAAAGGAAGAGATTCCCGGCAAGAGAGTTATTCTTTGGGATGATAAAATTGTAAGAGGATCAACGATGAGAGGTATAATAGATGCACTTACCAAAATGGGAGCCGAAGAATTTGTTATCGTAGCAACTCACGGTCTTTTTACAGAAGCCACTATTAAGAACTTAAATCATCCTAGAGTAAAGCACATTATTGTTACCGATAGTGTGCCTCAATCCAGTGAAGTAAGGAGCAGTCTACCTATAGAAATAGTTTCAATTGATGAATTGTTGGCGGCTGCAATAAGAGAAATTTCGATAGAAAGAGGGTCAGTAAGCAAGCTTTTTACTGACTCTATGGCATAGAAAACGCAAAAGCCCCGAGTCCTTGCGGCTCGGGCTTTTTCTTTTTTCCTTGAAAACCCAAATTTTTGTGGCTAAAATGAATAATATATGGAAAAGTATGACTTCAAAAAAATAGAAAAAAAATGGCAGAAGTTTTGGGAAGAGAAAGAAATATTTAAAGCCAAGGATTTTTCAAAATCACCCAAATTTTATATTTTAGATATGTTTCCCTATCCGTCCGGAGCTGGACTTCATGTTGGTCATCCTCGAGGATATATTGCCACAGATGTAATTGCTCACTATATGCGAATGAAAGGATATAATGTTTTACATCCAATGGGGTGGGATGCTTTCGGTCTTCCTGCGGAAAACTATGCCATCAAAACAGGAATTCATCCAAGAATTTCAACGAAACAAAATATTGCTCAGTTTAAGGAACAGATGAAAATGATTGGTTTGTCTTATGATTGGTCAAGAGAAATAAACACAACTGATCCAGAATATTATAAATGGACACAGTGGATTTTTCTTAAATTTTTTCGCGCAGGATTAGTTTATAATAAAACTCTGCCAATTAATTGGTGCCCCTCTTGTAAAACCGGACTAGCAAACGAGGAGGTGGTTGGTGGGAAATGCGAGAGATGTGGGACAGAAGTTACAAAAAAAGAAATCCCTCAGTGGGTTTTAAAAATTACTGCCTATGCCGAAAAACTTTTAGAGGGGCTAGATAAGCTTGATTGGCCAGAAAAAATAAAAGAGATGCAGAAAAATTGGATAGGGAGGTCGGAAGGAGCGATGATAAAATTTCAAATTTCAAATTTCAAATTTCAAATTGAGGTTTTTACTACAAGAGCGGATACAATTTTTGGGGCAACATTTTTGGTTTTAGCGCCAGAGCACCCATTGGTTTTGGAAATTACTACGCCTGAATACAGAGAAGAGGTTAAAAAATACATTGAGGAAACAAAAAAGAAATTAGATGTGGAAAGACAAGAAGAAAAAGAAAAAACAGGCGTGTTTACCGGAGCATACGCTATTAATCCAGCCACAGAAGAAAAAATACCTATTTGGGTTTCCGATTATGTTTTGCCCTATTACGGCACCGGCGCAATTATGGCAGTGCCAGCGCATGATCAAAGAGATTTTGAGTTTGCGAGAAAATACGATTTGCCGATTATTGAAGTGATATCTCAAAACTCAAGACTCAAAACTCAAAACCACAACTCAAAACTCAAAACTAAATTAGAAAAAGCTTATGAAGGAGAAGGAGTGTTAGTAAATTCGGGACAGTTTGATAGAATGCCATCGCAAAAAGCAAGAGAAGAAATCGTAAAATGGCTGAAATTAAAAGGGTTGGCAGAATTTGCTGTAAATTATAAACTTCGTGACTGGATATTTTCACGACAGAGATATTGGGGAGAACCAATCCCGCTCGTTTTTTGCGAGGAATGCAAAAAAAGAATTCAAAATTCAAAATTCCCGCCTGTCGGACGGGCAGGCAAAATTAAAAATTTAGAAAAAAATCAAATTTACAAGATTCAAAATTATGAATATTCTTTGGGGGAAATTTTAAATCCCGGATGGATTGCTGTTCCAGAAGAAGAACTACCCTTAACTCTTCCGAAAGTAGAAAAATATCAGCCAACAGGCACAGGAGAATCGCCCTTGGCAGGAATAAAAGATTGGGTTGAAACAAAATGTCCAAAATGTGGAGCGCCCGCAAAAAGAGAGACAAATACAATGCCCCAATGGGCGGGTTCCTGCTGGTATTTTATTAGATATGTAGATCCAAAAAACAATAAAGCTTTAGCTGATAGAAAATTAATGGAATATTGGCTTCCGGTAGATTTTTATGTTGGGGGTGCCGAACACGCAGTTTTACATCTGTTATATGCCCGTTTTTGGACAAAATTCTTGTATGATCAAGAAATTTTACCATTTAATGAGCCATTCTTAAAATTAAGAAATCAAGGGCTGATTTTGGCGCCCGACGGACGAAAAATGTCCAAATCAAAAGGAAATGTTATCAATCCCGACGATCTTATAAAAGAATATGGGGCAGATGCTTTTAGATTATATGAGATGTTTATGGGTCCTTTTGATCAACCAATTTCTTGGGACCCAAAAGGCATACTTGGGACAAAGAGGTTTTTAGAGAAAGTATTTCAAATTGTAAATTCTATCCATTGGGGAGTCGCGAGCGACAGCAAATTGCAAATCGGAGGATCAGAAAACAACAAAGAAACAGAAAACAGGCTAAAAAGAAAGCTACATCAGACAATTAAAAAAGTAACAGAAGATATTGAGGCAATGAAATTTAATACAGCTATTGCTTCAATGATGGAGTTTGTCAACGAATTGCAAAATTCAAATTGTAAATTGCAAATCGAAGATTTTAAGAAATTTTTAATAATCTTGGCGCCGTTTGCTCCTCACTTTGCAGAGGAGTTATACCATCAAATTGAGAAAACAGAAAAATCAATATTTGAAGAAAAATGGCCCGAATATGACGAAACCCTTATAGAAAAAGAAATAATTACCCTTATTGTTCAAATCAACGGAAAAGTCCGCGATCAGATTCAAGTTAAGAAAGGCATTTCAGAAGAAGAAGCAAAAGAATTAGCTTTAAAGTTAGAGAAAATCCAAAAATGGTTAAAAGGCAGAAAGATCAAGAAAGTAATATTTGTAAAAGATCGATTAATTAATTTCGTTGTAAGGTGAAATTTATCTAGAGGATTGTTTCCCGAGAGGACGGATAGAAAGGCTTACGTATCAGGTTTTTCCATTATCGATAAAAAATATGGTATCTTGACTTTTTAAATGAATATTTTAAGATAATCAAAGATTAAAAATGCCCGGCAATAGGCGAAAGGAGGAAGAAATAAGAAGAGCAAGGTATTATCTGGTATGGGTTTCTAATGTAGGAGATCCACAAATACCAGACCTTTCAGGTGAGGGTTTTGGAAGCGTGGAGGAGGCATTAAAAGAAGTAAAGGGAGTAGACATTGAAAGGGATAGAATTCTTATTTGGGAAGTTCTTCAAACTGGACATATGAAGGTGGTTTGGCAATTTTCGGGATGGCATTGGCCCCTTGACGCTATCGATATCGTCCCAGGAGGATTAGATCAGGGTTCTCTGCCCGGGGATAAAGAGACGCTTTATGAAAAGTTATCGAGACAATATTAAAAGGCGTCTGCATGGTCCAGCGATTATACAATGTTGCTGGGCCTTTTTCTTATATTAAAAGGAAATAGTATATTGAAAAAGGAGTTCAGTAAAAATTAGGCCGAGAGAGTTTGTTTTGGTTTAAAAATACTATAATCAGAAAGGCACCCAAAAACAAGCGCAAGGAATTTTAAAGCTCATTTAAAAAATGAGAAAATAAATCGCGATCTTTCTTCTCGGTTACTCAGGAGAGATAACAAAATTCTGCAACGGAAGCGAATTTATGGTCTTTCAGGTATTGATTTTCTCCACGGGCGAGGCAACCATGATATCGTGGGGACGTGGTCAAGGAAAGATGTGAAGGAAGGGTCGTGATTGATTATCCATTTACTTTTATCTTTGAGGAAGAAATTTTAACAGATTAAGACCTAGATTAGTTAGGATTTTTTATTAAAAAAGTAGATTTTCTCAGCGAGAGATATTGTATTTGTTGTAAAAAACAAAAGGGTCGGAAGTTCCGACCCTTTTCGAAAATAATCTCAAACCAGTGTTAAGAATTTCATTTATTCCTCCTTGTAATCTCTTAATCTACTCGGGATAAGTTCGACATCTTTGCAGTTTTTCTTGCCACTTCCTCTAGAAAGTTCACTAGGGCTTCTTTCAATAATTCATCAATCGACTTGCCCGTTCTTTTTGAAAGCTCTTCAAGTATCTGCAGATGTTTTTGCGATATATCGGTAGTAAACGCCACAGTTTCTCTATCTTTCATTTCTCCTCCTTTTTTGTAAAGGTTGCTGAAATTAACATATCAAAATTTTTAGAAAAGTCAAATTTAATTACAGGCGAAGAAATAAGTTTAAGAAAGTGTAATTCTGCCGATTTTAAGTTTCTATAACTTGTTCTCAATTTATTCTATAATAAACTATACTCTTTCTCTTCACTCCCCACTACTCACTATTCACTGACCTATGTGCGGAATAATCGGATACATCGGGAAAAACAATGATATAAGGATGGGCATTAATATGCTCAAAAGGCTTGAATATAGGGGTTATGATTCAAGTGGAGGAGCGTGGTATAGTCCCACGGCAAAAAGAATCTTTTATTTAAAGAAAAAAGGAAAAATTCAAGAATTAGAAAAAGCTTTTAAAGAAGAAAAAGATAATTTAGATCTCGCAGGCAATCCTTTTATATTACACACTCGCTGGGCTACTCATGGTGTTCCCTCAGATACAAATGCCCACCCGCATTTTGATTGCAAAAAAGAGATTTTTGTTATTCATAACGGAATTATTGAGAACTATTTAGAATTAAAAGAAAAACTTCAACAAGAAGGACATCAATTTATATCCCAAACAGATACGGAAGTATTAGCACATTTGATAGAAAAATATTTTGAGGGAAACTTAGAGGAAGCTACAAGGCTGGCTTTGAAAGAAGTAATCGGCGCTTATGCAATTGCGGTTATTTCTTCAAAAGATCCTGAAAAAATTGTTTTCGCAAGACAATCAAGCCCTTTGATTGTTGGCTTGGGAGGCAAAGAAAATTTTGTTGCCTCTGATGCTCCGGCAATTTTAGGATATACAAGAAGAGTTATTTATTTAGATGATGGTGAGATGGGGGTTATTACTTCCAATGATTTCAGAATTTTTAATTTAGATCATCAAGCAGTTAGTAAAACTTCTCATTACTTGGAATGGAATGTTCAGCAAGCAGAAAGAGGAGGCTATTCCCATTTTATGTTGAAGGAAATAATGGAAGAGTCAGAGGTTATCAAAAACGCGATTCGAGGAAGAATAATCATTGAAGAGGGTTTGGCTAAGCTAGGAGGAATAGAGAATATAGCAGACAAGCTAAAAGAAATAAATAGGCTGGTGATTGTCGGAATGGGAACAGCTTTTCTGGCAGGGAAAATCGGCGAATATATGATTGAAGAATACGCTCAAATTCCGGTTGAAACAGAAAACGCCTCCGAGTTTAGATATAAAAAGCCGGTTCTAGGAGAAAAAGACGCAATTTTAGCTATTTCTCAATCTGGAGAAACTGCGGATACGCTTTTTGCCATAAAAGAAGCCAAAAGAAGAGGAATTTTAACTCTGGGAATAATTAATGTGGTAGGTTCAAGTATTGCAAGAGAAGTTGATGCCGGAGTTTATAATCATGCTGGTCCCGAAATCGGGGTAGCGGCAACAAAATCTTTTGTTTCTCAACTAACCGTTTTAGCTCTTTTGACAGTATTTTTAGGCAGAGAAAGAGAAATGTCTTTGGTGATGGGTAGAAGAATTTTGGGCGAGCTTGTAAAGATCTCTAATTTGGTGGAGAAAGTTTTGGCGCAAAAAGAGAAAATTAAAAAATTGGCTGAGAAATACTTCCAATATAATAATTTTCTGTTTTTGGGTAGAAAGTATAATTATCCTATTGCTTTAGAAGGGGCTCTTAAACTTAAAGAGATTTCTTATATTCATGCCGAAGGTTA
>JAGHAC010000042.1 GCA_021161645.1 bacterium | reverse complement strand
TTAATTTTCTTTCTTACCATACCTCACACAATATTTCTCCTCCCAACTTTCTTTTCCTTGCTTCTTTATCTGTTATTAATCCTTGAGATGTTGAAATTATTGCAATTCCATACCCTCCTTTTGGAGCTCTAATTTTTTTATAGGGCAAATAAACTCTTCTCCCTGACTTGGAAACTCTTTTTATATTAACTATTTTTGGTTCCTGGTTTTCGTATTTCAAAAAGATTTTAATAATTCTTTTATTGCGCCTGAATTTCTTTTCCACTTTTTCAACAAAACCTTCTCTTTCCAAAATAAGAGCTATCTGATATTTAATTCGAGAATAAGGAACATCAACGGTTAGATGTTTCACCGCTTGCGCATTTTTAATTCTTATTAACATGTCGGATATTGGATCAGTCATCATAATAGTAAATTCAAAGTTTAAAGTTAAAAGTTAAAAAATTTTTACCAACTTGACTTTCTTACTCCGGGAATTTCTCCTTTGTTTGCCATTTCTCGAAAACATATCCTGCATAAACCGAATTTTCTCATATATCCTTTTTTTCTACCACACCGAAAACAACGTCGGACAACCCTTGTCTTATATTTCGGTTTCTTTTGAGACTTAACAATTTGTGCTTTGGTAGGCATAAAACAAATTAAAAATTAAAAGTTAAAAATTAAAAATTATTTCAGGGGGAATCCCAATAACCTGTACAATTCTTCTGCCTCTTCTCTTGTTTTCGCGTTTGTGACAACTGTTAACTCAAACCCGAATATCCTTTTCACATTCTCTGAAGAAACTTCCGGAAAAACAATGTGCTCTTTGATGCCAATGGTTAAGTTTCCCTTCTTATCTATAGATCCGGGGTCTATTCCTCTAAAATCTCTTGTTCTAGGAAGAGCGATATATATCAACCTTTCTAAAAAATCATACATTCTTTTACCTCTTAGAGTAACCTTTGCTCCTATAACCATTCCTTTTCTTACTTTAAAACCGGCAATTGATTTTCTCGCCTTCGTAAATAACGGTTTCTGTCCGCTGATTAACGAAAGATCACGAGCTATTTCCTGTGAGATTTTTTCTCTCTCTTGCTTTGTTAAACCTGATACCAATCTTCCAAAACCTGTATTAATTACTACCTTTTCAATACGAGGTACTGCCATTTCATTTTTATATCCAAACCTTTCCATCATTTTTGGAATTACAATCTTTTCAAATTTTTCTTTTAGTTGATCCATAGTTTTATTCAAATTCATGACTGCACACCTTACAAACTCTAAATTTTTTATTTTTTACTTTGGTATATCCTACTTTTGTAGGTTTGCCGCACTTAGGACAAATCACTTTTACATTTGAAACATCTATTGGTCCAGGCTTTTCAATAATTTGACCTTTCTCGCCCTCTTTTCTTGGTCTTACATGTTTTCTTTGAATATTAACACCCTCCACCAAAATTTTGTTATTTTTGGGGAAAGCTTTTATTACTTTTCCTTTTCTTCCTTTATCATCTCCTGCTATTATTAATACTGTGTCGCCTTTTTTAACTCTCATAAAATTAAATTAACTCTGGCGCTAAAGCGGCGATTTTATGAAAACCTTTTTCCTTTAATTCTCTAGGAATAGGACCAAAAATACGTCCCCCTTTTGGCTCTTTCGTCTTTCCGTCTAAAATAATTACTGCGTTTTCGTCAAAACGAATATAGGAGCCATCAGGACGTCTAAATGGTTGTTTCTGTCTTACTACAACAGCTCTTGTTACATCGTGGGTCTTTACCGACTTCCGTGGCTCTGCCTTTTTGATTGCAACCACAATAATATCCCCTATACGGGCATATCTTCTTCTGCTTCCTCCTATTAATCCAATACACTGAGCAATCTTTGCTCCACTATTGTCAGCCACTTTTAACATTGTTTGTTTTTGAATCATATTTTCTCTCTACATAAAAAATTACGTTTTGACAAGTAAAAATTAACTCTCTTTCATTTCTTCCTTGACTCCTCTTTTCTTATCTTCTTTATCTTCTTTTAAACTCTTGTCTTCTATTTTTATTTCCTTCGAAGTTTCACGCTCTCTTAAAATCTGCACCACTCTCCATCTTTTTTCCTTGCTTAGTGGTCGAGATTCTTCAATTACTACTAAATCGCCTTCTTTGCACTGATTCTTTTCGTCATGAGCTTTATATTTTTTGTGAACTCTATAATGTTTTTTAAACTTTGGGTGGATTTTTATTTTTTCAACTTTTACCACTACTGTTTTATCCATTTTATCTGAGACCACCACCCCTGTCATTGTTCTTTTTGGCATATTTAAAAAATCAATTAATTTCTTTTATCTTTCTTTTTTCGTTAATCACCGTTAATATTCGAGCAATGTCTTTTTTGACAGCCCTTATCTCTCTTAAATTCTTCACCTTCCCGGCCACTAAATCAAATCTTAATTGTCTCAAAGCTCCTCGCTTCTGACGCAAGAGAGAATGCAACTCTTCTTCACTTTTGTTTCTGAAATCTTGAGTCTTCATAATTAATCTTGTTTTATAAATTTTGTTCTAATCGGAAGTTTATCAGACGCTTTCCTAAATGCTTCTTTAGCAATATTTTCATCTACTCCCGCCAATTCAAACAGGATTCTTCCCGGTTCTACAGGAGAGGCATAAAAAGCAACGCTTCCCTTTCCACCTCCCATAGGAACCTCATCTCCCTTTCTTGTTATTGGTTTATCTGGAAAAATGCGAATCCACAGTTTTCCTCCTTTCTTTAAATATCTCATTATCGCTCTTCTTGCCGCCTCAATTTGTCGAGCACTTATCCATCTTGCTTCTAAACTTTTTAAACCGTATGTACCAAAAGCAAGCTCGTTTCCTCGAGTAGCCACACCTTTAGTTCGTCCTTTTTGCATCTTTCTATGTTTTACCTTTCTTGGCTGAAGCATAATAAAAAGTCAAAAGTCAAAACGCAAAAGTCAAAAGTTAATTTTATTATTTAATTTTTTCTTTTGTTGAAATTTCATTGGTTTTGAGTTTTAAGTTGTGGTTCTGAGTTTTGAGATTTGCGTTTTGAGATCTTTTTACTCAAATTTTTCTCCCTTGTAAAGCCAGACTTTTACTCCTATTACTCCATATGTACAGTATGCCTGAGCAAAACCATAATCAATATCTGCTCTAACTGTTTGTCTGGGCAATCTTCCAAACTGAAGCCATTCTCTTCGAGCTATAGTAACGCCGTTTAATCTTCCAGAAACTTCTATCTTAGCTCCTTCAATTTCCTTATAGCTTTTCACTTTTGACAATGACTGTTTGAGCACTGTTCTGTAGGGTACCCTTTTTTCTATCCTCTGAGCAACCCATTGAGCAACCAGCTGCGCGCTTGACCAAGGATTTCTAATTTCTTTAACATCAAAGCGAATTTCTATTTTATTTTTAGATTTTAAAATCTTTTTTTCTATCTCGTTTTTTAAAATTTCTAAGCCCTTACCTGCTCTCCCAATAACTAACCCGGGTCTAGCTGTATAAATAATTATACTAATTTTGCCAAGCGATCTCTCTATTTCTACTTTCTCCAAGGATGCCTCTTTTAACTTGTTTTTTAAGTATTGACGAATTCTAAAATCCTCTTCCAAGTTCTTGGCAAAATTTTTATCAGCAAACCATCTAGAATCCCAAGTAGAGATATAACCAACTCGATAAATTTTAGGATGAACCTTATGAGCCATAAAACTATTTTTTCTTTTTGGGTTTTAATTTTTCGTTTTGACTTTTAGGCTGTGGTTTTGAGTTTTGCGTTTTGAGTTTTGACTTTCTATTATCCATTTCTGCCAAAGTTAAAGTAATGTGGCTAGTTTTCTTTTGAATCTCGTAAGTTACCCCTCTTGCTCTAGGTCGCCATCTTTTCAATTTGGGCCCTTCGTCTACTACTAATTTAGAAATATAAAGATTCTCTTTTTTTAATTGAAAATTATGGGAGGCATTAGCAACAGCGGAATTTAAAAGTTTAAAAAGGGGCCTTGCTGCTTTTTTTCTCGTAAAATTTAAAATATGTGTCGCCTCCTCAACACTTTTACCGCGAACAAGATCCGCTACCAATCTCACCTTTCTTGGCGCTATTCTTAAATATCTTAATTTAGCAATAACTTCCATATATCAATATAAAATTCATTAAGAAGACTAAGAAGATTTAGCCCTCGCCTCAAGTTCCCTTTGCATTTTTCCACCATGTCTTACAAACTTAGTAGTAGGAGCAAATTCTCCCAGCTTATGACCTACCATCTCTTCGGTAACAGTTACGGGAATAAAATCCTTTCCATTATGAACATCAAAAGTAAAACCTACCATTTCTGGAACAATAGTACAATCCCTAGACCATGTTTTGATTCTCGCCTTATCTCCGGGCTTCAAATTCTTGATTTTCTTTAAAAGTTTTTCGTCTATATATGGACCTTTTTTAAGCGATCTTGCCATATTAGATTAGTGAATAGTGAGTAGTGGGTAGTTAATTATTTCTTTTTGCGTCTTTGAAGAATAAATTTGTCGGTATGTTTTCTTTTCCTTGTTTTTACTCCTCTTGCTGGTTTACCCCATGGAGTTTTGGGCATCGGCATTCCTACTCCAGCCCTTCCTTCTCCTCCACCATGAGGATGATCGACCGGATTCATCGCTGTTCCTCTAACATGAGGTTTTCTTCCTTTTAATCTCAATCTACCTGCTTTTCCCCATTTTACATATCTATGTTCTGGATTAGAAACCGCCCCAATACTGGCAAAACATTCTGAATTAATTTTTCTTATCTCGCCTGATGGCATTTTGAGATCAGTATATCTATTTTCATGTGCCAAAACCATAGCTGAGGCTCCTGCGCTTCGCACTAATTTTCCTTTTTGGTTGGGCAGCACTGCTATATTATATACCGCCTGCCCTACAGGGATATACTTCAACTTCATTCTGTTACCGGGTTTTATATCCGTCTTTTCGGCAGTAAGAACTTGATCGCCCACATTTAATCCCTGAGGAGCAAGAATATATCCTTTTGTTTTATCTTCATATTCTACCAAAGCAATAAATGCTGTCCTGTTGGGATCATATTCTAGAGCAGTTACCTTCCCGGGAATATTTATTTTTTCTTGACCAAAATTAATAATTCTATACAGCCGTTTTACTCCACCTCCTCTAAATCTTACCGTTACTCTTCCCTGTTGATTTCTACCGCCAGTTTTCTTTAATGGTAAAAGAAGGCTCTTTTCGGGCTCTTTCTTGCTTAAAACAGTAGTATCAGTCCTTGTTGCGTGTCTTCTTGCCGGTGTAGTTGGTGAATATTTTTTCATATTTTAATTTTATCTTGGTAAAATTTCTATCGCTTGCCCTTCTTTTACTTTGACAATTGCCTTCTTGTAACCCTTTCTCCATCCCTCTACCCTACCTCTTCTTCTCTTCTTTCTTGAAACATTAATAATTCTAATCTTTTCTACCTTAACTCCATAAATCTCCTCTATTGCCTTTTTTATTTCTGGTTTGTTGGCGCTGGGATAAACCTTAAAAACATACTCATTTCTTTCCGCCAAAAGAGTTGCCTTTTCTGTAATATGTGGTTCTTTTATAACCTTCCAAGCTAATTTCTCTTTTTTTCTAATCGATTCTTTTTTCTCTTTGGTTTTTTCTTTTGACTTTGCAGATAAAACCTTTTTCTCTTCTTTCTCATTCTTCTCTTCTTTCTTTTCTTTTTCAACTTTTTCTTTTTTTCTTTTAAAAATCCCTAAAGCCATTATTTTATTTAACAAATGTTTCTTTAATTACTTTAATTGAATCTTTTGGTAAAACCAAATACTTGTATTTTAACAACTCCAAAACATTAAGGTTTCTTGCCTCCATTACTTCAACTTTTGGTATATTATAAGCCGACCTTATGATATTATCATCTTTTTTTGGAATTGCAATAAGTAAAGACTTTTTCTCAATAATCTTTGCCTTTTCTTTGAGATTTTTGATAATCTCTGCCATTTTTTTTGTCTTAGGAGTATCTATTTCCAGTTTGTCCAAAACAACAAGCTCATTATCTTTCACCTTGCCTGAAAGTACTAATAACAATGCCTGCCTCTTCATTCTTTTGGGAATTCTTTTCTTGTATTTTTTTTCTTTTCTGGGACCATGAGCTACTCCTCCTCCAATCCAGATAGGAGAACGAATAGAACCATGTCTTGCTCTTCCTGTGCCTTTTTGACGCCATGGTTTTTTTCCTCCTCCGCTTACCTCACCTCTATCTTTGGTATGCGCCCATGGGTGTCTTTGATTTGCCATCATACAAACAACTACTTGATGAATCAAGTCAGGATTTATTTCTCTTTCAAACACTTCCTTCGGCAAAACTGTTGTACCAACTTCTTCTCCTTTTTGGTTGTAAACCTTGACTTTCATAACTAAAATTAAAATGAAAATTACAAATAAAAAATTATTTTTTAGTTTATGGTTTTAATTTCCACCAAACCTCCTCTTTTGCCCGGAATCCCTCCCATAACGACGAGTAGGTTTTTTTCTTTATCAACATTAATAATTTCTAAATTTTTTATTGTCACTCTTTCGCTTCCCATTCTTCCAGGCATTTTCTTGCCTTTGATAAGTCTCTGAGGAAAAGCCGAACCAATTGATCCAGGTTTTCTTTCTTCATGTTTCACTCCATGAGTAGCATTTCTACCCGAGAAACCCCATCTTTTTACAACACCTTGAAATCCTTTTCCTTTCGAAATCCCCGAAATCTTTACTTTTTCACCGGGTTCAAATCGAGAAACATCTATTATATCTCCCACTTTAAAACCTTCAATATTTTCTAGTCTAAATTCTCTTAAATGTTTGTAGGGCTTACTTTTTTGGCTTTTTTTGATTTTTTTCTCTTTTTCAATTTTCTCAAAACCAAGTTGAACTGCTTGATACCCATCTTTTTCTTTTGTTTTAATCTGAGTAACAAAACATGGCCCAGCTTCAATTAAAGTTACTGGAATTACCTTATTCTCTTTCCATATTTGAGTCATTCCTATTTTTTTTCCTAATATGAATTTCATAATTTAAATTTATATGCTATCCAACTAATTTATCAACAGAATTGAAGCGAAGAAAGAACTTTTAGGAACATCCACAGCCGAGCGGGCGTGATTCGCGAACAATAAAGTCAACTGAAAACCGAGCATTGCTCGGTTTTCAATTTTATATTTGAGTCGTTCCGAGCCGGATATATTACATCTTTATCTGAACATCCACTCCGCTGGGCAATGTAAGACTGGTTAACGCTTCAATAATTTTCTGATCCGGGTTATATATATCTATCAATCTTTTATGAATCCTTATTTCAAACTGTTCTCTGGCATCTTTATGAACAAATGTAGATCTATTGACGGTGTATTTATGAATTTCAGTAGGCAATGGAACGGGACCAGAAATTTCTGCCCCATATCTCTCTGCTGTTTCAATAATCTGACGCGCGCTTTTATCCAAAACCTTATAGTCGTAAGCTCTCAGCTTGATCCTTATTCTCTGTTTAATATCAGACTCTTTCGTCTTTTTCTCTACTGTCATTTCTTTCTGATTATCAATAACTTTATTTAATTATTTTGGTAACAACGCCAGCACCCACCGTTCTTCCTCCTTCTCTTAAGGCAAATCTTTGTTTTTCTTCTAAAGCGACGGGTGCTATTAGTTTGATCTTTAGATTAACAGTATCTCCAGGCATTACCATCTCTACTCCTTCAGGAAGAGTAACTTCACCGGTCACATCGGCTGTTCTGATATAAAATTGAGGTTTGTAGCCGTTAAAGAACGGTGTATGTCTTCCCCCTTCTTCTTTGGTAAGAATATATACTTCTGCCTCAAATTCTGTATGAGGGGTAATAGTGCCTGGTTTTGCTAAAACCTGTCCTCTTTCAATGTCTTCTTTCTTAATACCTCTTAAAAGAATACCTACATTATCTCCAGCGCGTCCTTCATCTAATGATTTATTAAACATCTCCACACTTACAACCGTTGTTTTAGTGGTCTCTTTTAATCCTACAATTTCTACCTCATCTCCGGGCTTAACAACTCCCCTTTCAATCCTTCCGGTAGCAACTGTTCCTCTTCCTTCTATTGAGAAAACATCCTCTACAGCCATTAAAAATGGCTTATCTAGTTCTCTAGTTGGCTCCGGAATATATTCATCTAAAGCTTTTGTTAGCTCAAGGATTGGTTTTGCTGCTTCATCATCTGCAGAATTTACCTCCAATGCTTTTAAGGCTGATCCTCTAATTACCGGAACTTCATCGCCGGGAAATTCGTATTTCTTGAGAAGTTCCCTTACTTCTGACTCTACTAAATCTATCATTTCTGGATCATCTACCATATCGCATTTATTAAGAAAAACAATAATAGCAGGCACCCCTACTTGTCTCGCCAAAAGAATATGTTCTCTTGTTTGAGGCATAGGACCATCAACTGCTGAAACTACTAAGATTGCTCCATCCATCTGAGCAGCTCCTGTAATCATATTCTTGATATAGTCAGCATGACCGGGACAATCAATATGAGCATAGTGTCTTTTCTCGGTCTCGTATTCTACATGTGTAATGTTAATGGTTAAACCTCTTGCCTTTTCCTCAGGAGCGGAATCAATCTGATCTATTGTCTTTTGAGATGTCTTAAATCCTTTAAGATTTAAGACTTTTAATATTGCTGCTGTAAGGGTTGTTTTTCCATGATCAACGTGACCAATAGTACCAACGTTGACATGGGGTTTTGTTCTTTCAAATTTTTCTTCGGCCATATTTTAACTTAGTTGTTAATTATTTAATGATTTAATTATTTAATGATTTTTCAATTTTAGTAAATAATCTTTTAAAAGTCAATGATTTAAAGAGGTAGATCATCGAGACTAATTTCTTCACCTTGTCGAACTTCTAGTTGTTCTTTTTTTGAACTTCTCTCAGAGAGAAGCACATCTTTTGAAGATATTTTCTCGGGCAACTGAATTGAGTTTTCAGTTGAAATTTTCTGCTCGACCTTTAAGGGATTTTTCTTTTCTTCTGAAGTATTATTGTCTTTTTTTTCTTCTAAAGTATCTATTGCTAACCGGGAAATTATCAAAGTAGGTTTGCCATTCTCTACAATAATTACTTTTCCTCCTTCTTTTTCTATAATTTTTTTAATTATCTCCAAATCCATAGATTTAGATTGAATTATTATTTTCTTCCTTCTATTATCTCTTGCGCAATTGTCTCTGGAACTTTTTCGTAATGATCAAACTCCATAGTAAACACTCCTCTGCCCTGAGTCATTGAACGCAAAGATGTCGCGTATCCGAACATTTCCGCCAAGGGCACATAAACCCTAAGAACTTTCATATTTGTTCTATCTAACGTTTCCAAAATTTTACCTCTTCGAGAATTCAAGTCTCCAATCACATCGCCAAAATATTCCTGAGGAATAGTTACTTCCAGTTTCATTATTGGCTCCAGCAAAATTGGTTTTGCTCTTTTTGATGCTTCTTGTAAAGCAATAGAGCCGGCAATTTTAAAAGCAGCATCAGAAGAATCTACTTCATGAAATGATCCATCATATAACGTTACTTTCATATCCACTAAAGGATATCCCGCCAATACCCCCCTTTCCATTGCTTCTTTTACTCCTTTTTCAACTGCAGGAATAAATTCTTTTGGAATAATTCCTCCTTTAATTTCGTCTTTAAATTCGTATCCTTCTCCTCTTTCTTTTGGTTCTACTCTCAACCAAACATGTCCGTATTGACCTCTTCCACCACTCTGCCTGATATACTTTCCTTCTGCCTCAGCAGTGGTGGTAATAGTTTCTTTATAAGCAACCTGAGGTCTTCCTACATTCGCTTCTACTTTAAATTCTCTCTTTAATCTATCAACAATTATCTCTAAATGCAACTCACCCATTCCGGAAATAATTGTTTCCCCAGTTTCTTCATCTGTTTTAATTCTGAAAGTAGGATCTTCTTCGGCTAATTTTTTAAGAGCTGTTGCCAGCTTTTCCTGGTCTGCTTTTGTCTTTGGTTCAATTCTAATGGAAATAACCGGCTCGGGAAAAGTAATTTGCTCTAATACTATTGGATGATTAACATCGCAAAGGGTATCTCCGGTAGAAACATTTTTAATGCCTACTGCCGCAGCCAAATCACCAGCAAATACTTCGTCAATTTCTTCTCTATGATTGGCATGCATTCTAACGATTCTGCCAATTCTCAGTTTTTCGTGAGTGTTCGTGTCAAAAACAAAATCTCCTGATTTTAGATGCCCTGAATAAACTCTAAAATATGTTAAGCTTCCTACAAAAGGATCTGTGGCAATTTTAAAGGCTAAAGCAGAGAAAGGCTCATCATCTTCTGGCTTTCTGCTGATGCTTTCTCCTGTTTTAGGATCAGTTCCCTCAATAGGGGGCAAATCTACCGGTGACGGCAGATAATATATAACTGCATCTAACAATGGCTGAATTCCTTTATTTTTAAGGGCAGAGCCACATAAAACTGGCACTAGCTTATACTCAATTACGCTTTTTCTTAAAACCGATCTTATTTCCTCCGAAGAAATTTCTTTTCCTTCGAGATATTTTTCCAAAAGATTATGATCTTCAGCAGCAATCTTATCTAACATTTTATTTCTCCATTCCTGTGCCTTTTCTTTAAGGTTTTCCGGAATCTCCTCAATAGTAATCTTTTCTCCATGCTCTCCCTCAAATTTCCACGCTTTCATTGTAATTAAATCAATAACGCCTTCAAAATTCGACTCAATTCCTATAGGAATTTGCAATGCTATTGCATTAGGACTTAACCTTTCCCAGATAGACTCAAGACTTTTTTCAAAAGAAGCTCCAAGCCGATCCAGCTTGTTGATAAAACATATTCTGGGAACTTTAAACCTATCTGCCTGATGCCAAACCGTTTCTGATTGCGCCTCTACTCCCGCTACCCCATCAAATACCACTACTGCTCCATCGAGCACCCTCAAAGATCTCTGCACCTCTGCAGTAAAATCAATATGTCCGGGGGTATCGATAATGTTAATCCTATATTCAATTTTCTTTTTTTCTTCTGGATCAACCTCCTTAAAAGATTTGTCTCCTATTAATTTAGTTCTTTCTTCGATAGGAATCCAAAAGCATGTGGTTGCAGCCGAAGTAATTGTTATCCCCCTTTCTCTTTCCTGTTCCATCCAATCCATAATTGCTTGTCCCTCGTGAACTTCACCAATTTTATGAGAAATGCCGGTATAAAATAAAACTCGCTCAGTAACAGTTGTCTTGCCTGCATCAATATGAGCGATGATTCCAATATTTCTATATCTTTCAATTGGATATGACCGCATAAAATTATTTAAAAATTAAGAATTAAAAATTAAGAATTAAAAATTTTTGCATCCTATCCTCCAAAAGATGCAAAATGAGCAAAGGCTTTATTTGCCTCTGCCATCTTATGAACATTTTCTTTTTTCTTTACTGCTGTACCTTCGTTATTAGCAGCACTAATTATTTCCTCTGCTAATTTTTGATACATTGGTTTACCTCCTTTTGTCTTTGCTGCTTCAATTATCCACCTTAAAGCGAGCGCTATCCTTCGATGAGGTTTTACTTCCATAGGAACCTGATAAGTAGCACCCCCTATTCTTTTTGGTCTCACTTCCAAAATAGGACCTGCATTTTTAAGCGCTTTCTCAAACACTTCTACCGGATCTTTTTTTGTTTTCTCTTTAATAATCTCAAACGCTTTATAAACTATCTTTCTGGCAACGCTCTTTTTACCCTTCCTCATTACATAATTAATCAACTTGGTTACTAAAGCGCTGTTATATATAGGATCTGGCTCAAGTTCTCTTCTCCTTATTTTTTTTGACATATATTATATGGTTATTATGTTTAATTTCTCTATGTTTAATTTCTTTTAATCATCAACTCATAAAATCACAAACTCATAAGCTAATTTCTAATTATCCTTCCTTTTTTGTCCCATATTTACTTCGCGACTGTTTTCTTCCTTCCACTCCGCCAACATCTAGAGACCCTCTTATAACCTTATATCTCACACCTGGAAGGTCTTTTACTCTTCCGCCTCGAATTAAAACAATAGAGTGTTCTTGAATATTATGTCCCTCCCCGGGAATATAAGCGGTTACCTCCATATTATTACTCAATCGAACCCTGCAAACTTTTCTCAAAGCAGAGTTTGGCTTCTTTGGAGTTACGGTAAAAACCTTTAAAACAACACCTCTTTTCTGGGGCGAAGGATAACCCACCGGTCTATTTTTTAAATTATTAAAACCAAGACCTAACGCCGGCGTCTTGGTCTTTTTAATAATCCTTTTTCTTCCTTTTTTTATTAATTGATTAAAAGTGGGCATATTATTGCCTTAAGTAATATCAAAACTATCAAATAAGAATGAACTTGTCAATAAGAATTAAAAATTAAATCCTATACCAGTAATAATTTGAAAAAGAAATCGTACAATAT
>JAGHAC010000017.1 GCA_021161645.1 bacterium | reverse complement strand
CTTATAATAGTCTCCTCTGGAGAATCGGCTTTTGAGATTTCCTCCTCTATAGACTCAATCAAGTTTTGAAATGATTTTTCAAGAACCTCAAAATAAAGTTCTTTTTTACTTTTGAAATGATAATACAAAGCAGCTTTGGTAATATTTAATTTCTTGGCAATAGTGTCCATTGAGACGCCCAAAAAACCAAATTCGGAAAAAAGATCAGATGCTGTTTTTAAAATTTTTCTTCTTGATTGCTGCATAATTTTTCATTTACTTACCAGTCGGTAAGTTATTATTTTAAAATATCCCAAACAAAACTCCCTGTCAACCCCTGAAAAATTTTGAAAATAAAACAGCCCTAAATTGGGGCTGTTTTTAAAATAATTTTTTCTCTACTTTATGTTTCCCCTTCACTCACTACTTTCCCCCTCTTTTTAAAACTTTGGCCACCTTTCCTTCTACAAACGTACAAAAGCTATGGCTCCTATAGCTCCCAAAATAATTCCGATAATCGCAAGCAACTTACCTTTCAGTTTTGTTTTTCTAATATAAATTAGGGCTGTTATTCCTAATAATGCTGCAGTTCCACAACTAAGATTTACTGCATTACAAGGGATTGAAGGCATAGGTAAAAAAGCGTTAAATACAGAAAATAACCAAGAAATAACTGCTAAGACAAAACTAGAAATTGCTAATCCGCTTGTTTCTTTTAGAATTTTGGGCATCATCTAACAAGTTAACTTTGATTTATCGTTTACCTTGCCTGTATGTAAATTTTTTAGTTTTCTTTCCTATAAAAATTTTTGCTGTAAAAAGAATTATTTTCCCTAAAAACAAAATTGTAAATACTCGTCGTTTTTGAAATTTTTTAATTTTACATTGAAAGCAATATCAAGCCCGTTAAAATAGAAACGATGCCAATTTTTTGGTTTATCTCTAATCTCTCTTTAAAGAATATTCTAGCTAGTATTATTGTAACCATAGGAAAGGCTGCACCAATAGGAGCAACAATTGATGTGTGTTCAGAGTTTACTCCCATCCCATATGCAAGAAAGGCAATTGTTTCCAAAAGACCTATTAAAAATACAAAAAGTGTAGCTTTTTTGGGAAATGCGATTTCTTTTTTCGTTCCCAAAGAATATAACAATAAATATCCTACAGCTGTTGCTTTTATAAAAAATATCGAAAGAAACCAGCCTGTTTTTGGTAATAAACTCCCTATAAGAGTAAAGTATATTCCCCAGGAGAACATAGCAATTAAAGCATAATGAATGCCTTTTACAAAAGCCCGCTTTTTTAAGGTAAATAACTCATGTAACCTAAATGAAGTTAATACTGCTCCAAGAATGGCTAAACTTACTCCGACACTTTGAAATAAATTTAATTTCTCATGTAAAAAGATTAAACTCAAAATTACTGTTACCGCACCCCAGCATGCAGCAATAGGACTAATAACTGATACTTGTCCTATTTGTAATCCTTTATAAAAGGCAAGGTAAGATATAACTCCTAAAAATCCGGCGATTAAAATTATTCCAAGAATGGAAGGGTCTATTTTGGGTAGATGGAAAAATAACAAAAACACTAAAGCAAATAAGATTATTCCAATTATCTGGCTCCAAACAAAAGTTTTAAATACAGTTGTTTTTCTTACAGCTTGCGCAACAAAAAAATCGGACATTCCCCACCCGGCCATTGCAATTATCCCAAAAATTATACCTAGAGAAATTGTCACAGCAATTTAAATTAATTATTCTGACCTTATTAGCCCTTAAGAAATAATAACAATTATTCCGTTCTCTATCAAATAATTTTTAACAATCTCAAAAATTTTCTGGTGTCCTTCTGAGTTTGGGTGTAAACCATCTTCCAACAATTCTTGATAATTTGCTTTCGCAAACTCTTCAAAAATTTCAATATAATGAAGATTATTGTCTTTGCAAACTTTTTTAATTATTTCGTTATATCTCTGGATATATTCACTCTTCCCTCTTCCAAGCACCATAAGTTATACTATCTCCAAAAACAAAAATTTGCGGCATAGAGAATTGGAATTAATTATCTTTTTTACGAGGTTATTTTGCTGCGGGGCTAGGATTCGAACCTAGATACCGGGGTCCAGAGCCCCGTGTGCTACCATTACACCACCCCGCATTTTATACTTTTAAAAATTTTCTTGTGGCAATCAAGCTTGCCAAAATACTTAAAGTAATCCCGCTTCCTACCTGAAAGGCAAAAATCATAACACTGCGTTGACTCAACCATTCTAATAAATTAAATCCATTGGTCAATTGTATTATCTTGGGAGAAAGAAAGTAGGCTGCCAAAAACATCACCCCAAAAGTAACAAGTCCTGCCCAAAACCCCCACAATATTCCCTGCACAATAAATGGTCCTCTTGTATACCAATTTGAAGCGCCTACAAGCCTCATTATCTCTATTTCCTCGCTTGAATCCTGAATAGCAATTCTAATAGAATTAAGGGAAATCAAAAGCGTAGTGACACCAAAAAACAAACCAATACTAATTGCTATCAAGTTAATATTTGAAGTTAAGGAAAAAATTTTATCGATCAATGTCTTTTTCTTAGTATAGTCTACTTTTTGGATAATCGGTTTAAATTTATCGTTTTCTAAAAATTTCAAAATGGCAGCGTATTGATTTGGACTCGCGGCTTTAATATTAATAGAAGGATAAAGAGGGTTTATTCCTACTTCTTCTAAAGATTCTTGAATAACCTTATCGTCTTTATGCTTTTGTTGGAATTCTTCCAACGCTTCTTGAGCAGAAATATATTCTACCTCCTTCACTCCCGGCAGATTTAAAAGCTCTTTTTTTACGCTTTCTACCTGCTCAATATTTACATCCGGATCTAAATATACGCTTACATCAATTTTCTGCTGGATAGAGTCAATTAAGTAATCAGCCATTCCTTTAAAAATAAAAATTGAACTCAGAATACAAAGAGTAAGAAAGAGGATAAAGGTTGTCACAAAAGTTAAACCTAACTGCCTTTTAGTATTTCGCAAAGCATACAGAATAATTCTTTTCAGTGGGGTAAACATAAAAATAAATTAAAGTTATATAATAAAACGGCCAACTGCTTCATCTCTTATAAGTTTTCCTCTGTCTAGGGTAATAACTCTTCTTCTTAAACGATCGATAATTTCTTTGTTATGAGTGGCAAGAATAATAGTGGTGCCAATCTCATTAATTCTTTTTAGCAAATCTATTATATCTTTTGTATGATAGGGATCAAGGTTTCCTGTTGGTTCATCAGCCACAATTACTTCGGGCCTAATAATTAAAGCTCTGGCAATAGCTACCCGTTGTTTTTCTCCTCCTGAAAGCTCTTTCGGGAAAGCGTCTAATTTATCTTCTAACCCTACGATTTCCAAAACTCTCGGGACATCTCTCCTTATATCTTCATCTGCCGCACCTACCACCTCCATTGCGTAGGCAACATTTTCAAAAACAGTTTTTGATTCCAAAAGCCGATAATCTTGAAAAACAACTCCTATTTTTTGTCTATATTTGGGAAGTCCTTTCGTAGAAATTTGAGAAATGTCCTGATTATAAAAAAGAATTTTACCTGTAGTGGGCTCTTCCTCTCTTAGTAAAAGCTTTATTAGAGTTGTTTTGCCCGCACCTGATTTGCCGACAATAGAAACAAATTCGCCTTTCTCTATTTCAAATGTTATGTTTTTTAGGGCAAAAATGCGGGGCGGATATATCTTGGTGATTTTCTGAAAAGATATCATAAAAAATTTTTAATTACCCGATTCCTTGTTCAGCAACATAATTTCGGCTTCTATAAAGTTGTCTATTTCTCCATCTAAAACTTTTTCTATATCCGATGTCTCTACTTTTGTTCTGTAATCTTTCACTAATTTATATGGATGAAAAATATACGACCTTATCTGATGTCCCCAAGAAGCTCTAATTCTTTTATCTCTTAATTTATCAATTTTTTCCTTTTCTTCTTTTTCTCTTAATTGATAAAGTTTTGATAAAAGTATTTCTATTGCTTTTTCTTTATTCATCGATTGAGACCGCTCACTCTGGCAAGCAACAACTATTCCTGTAGGCAAATGCGTAATTCTTACAGCCGTTTCTCTTCTATTAACATATTGTCCGCCCGGTCCCGAAGCTCTAAAGGTTTCTATTTTTAGATCTTCGGGTTTGAGTTCTATTTTTCTCTCGCTTTTTCTGATAACCGGAATCACCTCTACAGAAACAAATGATGTATGTCGTAAATTTTGAGCGGAAAAAGGCGAAAGCCTAACCAAGCGATGAGCCCCCTGTTCTTTTTTCAATAATCCATAAGCATACTTTCCCTTCACCTCTAAAATGGCTTCTTTTGTCAAAATTCTTCCTTCAGGACCGGGATCACCGTAGGAATACGAAAGAACTTTGGTTTGAAATCCTTTTTTCTCGCAATATCGCTGATACATTCTCATAATCATACTCGCCCAATCTTGAGCATCCTGACCTCCAGTACCTGCCCTTATTGTAAGAACGGCATTATTTTTATCGTAGGGCCCAGAAAGAAAAACTTTTGTTTTTAAATTCCTTATCTTTTCTTGAAGATCATTTTTCTTTTTCTCGATCTCTTCTTCTAATTCTGGGTCTGGCTTTTTGCCTAAAATCTCAGAAAAATCCTTTAAATCTTTTAATTCTTTCTCAATTTCTCTTGTCTGAAAAATTAGTTCTTCTAAATCTGCCGCCTTCTGAGATAACTCTCTCTGCTTTTCTAAATCATTCCAGACGTCTGAATACTCTAATTCTTTTTTGATCTGGTTTAATTTTTTTTCCTTTTTTTCTACCTCAAAGACAGTCCATTAATTTTTGGAATTCTTCTTGGAGTTCTTCTAAGCTAATTTCTCTTTCAGGCATGATTAAACAATAAAGATAATAATCTCTCAAGCCAGGGGTGGGATTCGAACCCACGACCTGAGCTTTACGAAAGCCCTGCTCTACCTCTGAGCTACCCTGGCGGGTTAAGAATTTTATAAATTTATTATAGAGAAAAACCTGATGTTTTGCAATTTAACAAAATAGTGCAAGGTTTAACCTTGCACTATTTTTGGAGCGGGATACGGGAATCGAACCCGCGTTTCGACCTTGGGAAGGTCGCGTTGAGCCACTCAACTAATCCCGCATAATTAAAATTACTCTTCCTCTATTACCACCACTTCTTCTCCAGGTTTTTTATAAAGTCCTTTTTCTCTTATTACTTTCTCTATGTACTCCTGCTGAGATGCCTGATAAAACAATTTATTAAGCTCCTCGTTCTTTTTCTCCACTTTTTCTAGCTCTGTTTTGAACTCTCTATAACGATTATTTACCTCTCTATTTTTGTAAAAAAGCTTTATGTTTCCTTCAACTAAAAAATACACTATAATTAATAAAACAAGCGTCAAAACCAATTTTAAAAAACCTTCAAAAATTTTTCCGATGCTTTTATTTTTTTTCTTTTTTAACATAAAATTATGAGAAAAAAGAGTGATAAAATAATCAAATTTCTCTGGCTTTTTCTTGTTTCTTTGGTTATGCTCTCAATGATAGGTTTTCTTTTAGCCCCATTATTCTAATGATAGAATCTTTCTTACTGTTTTTCAAGAAACCCTAATCTTGTCTAAACACCTTCCAGAGGACTTCTGGAGGAACAGAGAATTGCCCTCTTTCTTGAAGTTTCTTTTTTCCTTTCTTTTGCTTTTTTAATAACTTCATTTTTCGAGTAACATCGCCTCCATATAGAGGCGCTATTACATCTTTTCTCTTTGCTCTTATTGTTTTCCTGGCTATAATCCGACCCCCTACTTTTGCCTGAAGCGCCAAATCAAACATTTGAGGAGGCAAAACTTTATATAACTTCTCTAAAACTTTCTTTCCCTCTTTTTGGGCTTCGTTTCTAGGAACAATTTTTGAAAGTGCTTCTTGATTTTTCTTGGCAATTAAAATTTCTAACTTCACCAAATCCGCCTTCTGCCAGCCAATAATTTTGTAATCCATTGAAGCAAATCCTTGGGTTATGCTTTTTAGCTTATCGTAAAAGCCCTCAATGATTATCCTCAAAGGCAAATTAAGAGAAATCAAAAGTTTTTCTGCGCCCAAATTCTCCAGTTTATAATCTTTAGCGGGTAAAACTTTTAATACAGCATTTAAATACTTGGTAGGCGTAATAATTTTCAGCTCAACATATTGCTCTTTTGTTTCTTTAATTCTTGCTGGATCAGGCCAATCTCTTGGAGAAAAAACCACTATCTCTTTACCGTCGGTGGTAATTATCTTATAAGACACAGAAGGAGAGGAAACCAATAAATTAATCCCATACTCTCTTTTTAATCTTTCGGTAACAATCTCTGCGTGTAAAAGCCCTAAAAATCCACATTTAAACCCTTTTCCTAGGAAAGACTTTGTTTCCGGCTCAAAATACAAAGAGGAATCACTAAGTTTTAACTTCAAAAGCGCCTCTCTTAACAGATTCCAGTCATTGGGATTTTCCGGATAAATACTGGTAAAAACAACTGGTTTTGGCTCACGATATCCCTCAAAAGGTTTTATGCTTATCTTTTCCTTTTCCAAGATTGTAACAGTGTCGCCTATTTTTACTAATGTTGGATCTTTAATGCCCAAGGCAATATATCCTATCTCTCCTGTCTTTAATTCTTTTGTAGAAACGAAATCGGGGCTGAAATATCCTACCTCTTTTACTTTTGTAAGTTGCTTTGCCTGATAAAGATAGACTTCTTGGCCAGAAGTAATTTTTCCGTCAAAAACCCTTACAAAAGCGACCGCCCCTAAATAACTATTATATTTTGAGTCAAAGATTAAACATTTCAATTTATTTGTTTCCTCACCTTGGGGTGGAGGAACCTTTCTTACCACTTCGGTTAACAACTTCTCTACATTCTCTCCTGTTTTTGCAGAGACGGGTATAATTTCTTTCAAAGGGACCTCCAACAATTCTGATACCTCCAATGCTACCTCCTCTGTTCTTGCCTGTGGAAGATCTATTTTGTTAATTGCAGGAACAATGACTAAATTTTGCTCTTTTGCTAATTCTAAGTTTGCGATTGTCTGTGCTTGTATTCCTTTTGTAGCATCTACTAATAAAATAACTCCTTCAATGGCTGCCAAGCTTCTTGAAACCTCATAGTTAAAATCTACATGGCCTGGAGTATCAATCAGATTCAAAATACATAAATCTAACGAAAGCTCTTTCCTTAAAGATTGAGGTATCTCCCAAATCATTCTTACAGGCTGCATCTTAATAGTTATTCCTCTTTCTCTTTCTAAATCCATTCTGTCTAAGAATTGCGGCTGCATCTTTTCTTTTTCTATAGTGGCTGTCAATTCTAAAAAACGGTCGGCTAAAGTCGATTTTCCGTGATCAATATGAGCAATAATGGCAAAATTTCTAATTGTTTCTTTCATTTTTATACCGAAGAAAATCTCTCAATTCCGGGAACCTCATAAACCAAGCAAGAAAAAGATATATTGACATCCCAATTATTGCCGCCAAAACTGTCTGAAGAAGTAACCCAAAAACTGTCCTGTTGTTAAAAAATTCAAAAACTTTTAGAAAAAAATAAGTATTCAGCCCTAAAAGAAAAGAGGCAAAAGTAATTCTTTCTATTGATGCAATAATTTTTTGTAAGCCAAAGTCTCCTATTTTTTTAACTAAAAGAAAAATCAAAGAAAATGCCTGAAAAATGGCGGCTAAGGAAAAAGCCATAGGCAATCCCACAACGGCAATATTCTCTATCCCTTCTAGGTCAAAAATCTTCACAAACATCTCTCTGGCAACTGCTATATTTTGAATAAAGTAAATAAAAAGAAATGCCAATGATATGTTAATGATAACGGTCACAACAGAAACAATTGCCGGAGTTTTTGTGTCCTGCAAAGAAAAAAATGCTCTTGCCAGTAAAGGAATCAGTGAGACGGCAAAAATTCCAAAACAAAAAGCTCCCAAAGAAGCCGCTGTAAGCCGGGTCGCGACCCAATCAAATCTTTGAGCACCCAAAGTTCCCAAAACAAGCCGTACTATCTGCGCTCTCAAAATAAATAATATTACAGAGAGTGGCACCACGAAAAAAAGAATTTTTGAAATTGTATTGCGAAGTTTTTCTTTAAAATCATAATAATTATTCGAACTAACTAATTTAGAAAATGTAGGAAATGCCGCCAGAGCAAAAGGAGTGCCAATTAACCCAATAGGTATATATTGAAGATTGTTGGCAAAACTAAAAACGGCAATGCTGCCCTCGGAAAGAGTTGAAGCGATTGCTGTCACAACAATAAGATTGATTTGTTGAGCAGCGGAAGCAATCATTCTTGGAATAATTAAAAGGATTGTTTTTTTAATTATTTGTGAGCGGAAATTAAATATTCCTTTCCACCGAAAACCGCACATCTTTGCTGTAACAAACTGTAAAAGAAAGTACAAAAAAGCGCCGATTATCACTCCCCAGCTTACTCCAATTACTCCAAAGCGCTTTGAAAAAAAGATAATTGATAAAATAATGGATAAATTATAAATTAAAGGAGCAATAGCATAAACCAAAAATCTGTTGAAATATTGAACAATGCTGCCAAATAAACTTGCAGCCCCAAAAAAGATAGGACTTAAAAGAAGAATTCTCATAAGAGAAATCAACAATGATCTCTCTGGTTGATTGAACCCCGGCGCAACTAGTTTCGATAAATATGGAGCCAAAAGAAAAGATAAAACAGCACAGAAGAAAAGAAAAGTAAGAAAAATATTAAGAATTAGGTTTGATATCTCCCAAGCCTTTTCTCTATCCTGTGCATAATGCCGAGCAAAAAGAGGCAAGAAAACTAAAGCAACACCACCGCCAATAAAAATGTTGTAAAGAAAGTCAGGTATTCTAAAGGCAGCAAAATAAATATCTAATTCTCTTCCTCCGCCAAAGTATCCTGCCAAAAGCCCGTCCCTTAAAAGGCCTAAAACCCTACTACCTAGAGCAGATAAAAAAAGAATCAGGGCCGCAGAATTGATTGTTCTTGACTCGAAATGAAAAATTCGTTTTATCATCGATTTTATTGTAAGATAAAACCCTTCAAGAAACAAGATAATCTAAATTTGACAAACGCTAATTTTTGTTATAAACTTTCGGGAAAAGCCCAAGTAGACAGGGCAATCGCTGCCAAGTTTACTTATAAATAAACTTGGCAGAGGAAGGTCCGAACACCACCCCGTAGAAACTTCGTTTTGTACGGGGTAAAACGGCAGCGGGTAATACCCGTCGCGGGTAACCGTAGGGGTGCGAACAGAGACGTTCCAAGCCGAGAGGCAAGGAACACCCAAAATGGGTGAGTCTCGGGAGAAATCCCGAGGGTGAAACGGCTAAATCCCTGCCGGGGTGCAAGGGCAAACCCCGCTTTTTGCGGGGAAAGGTAGCCCGCATAAGCCCGAGAGCAATCGAGGGCTTAGATAAATGATTGCCACTCTTTGCCTGAGGTATCCTCGGACAAAGAGAACAGAATTCGGCCTATTGTCTGCTTGGGCTTTTAATCTTAAAAAAGAAAGAGCAGCATCAAAAAGCTGCTTTTATTTATTGTTTCAAGACAAAGAGTCCTGTGAAAGAGAATATTCAAATAGAGAGATAATATTTATTATGGTAATCTAGAATAAATCTAGCCTAACTCCAATTTTATTTTTACTCTATTAAACCGTCGATTTAGTTTCGTAATATCGTCTGAGTTAAAAAAGAGGTTTGTTAGCCGCTCTGTCAGCAAGCTTATTTTCCTCTCTGGGAATTAACTTAAAAACAACTTTTTTAAATTCTGTCTGAAGATTCCAAACCGCAATAAATAATTTTTGAATTTTCTCATCTAAAATTTTATATTTTCCATTAAGCTGAGAAACTAAAAGTTGAGAATCAGATCTTATTTCAACTTCGCTCTCTTTTGCCCTTTTCTTTCCGTAAAGCAATTTTATTTTTTTAAGAGCAAGGATAACTGCCTGATATTCTGCTTCATTATTTGTTGCCTCTCCTATATCTTTGGCATATTCTTTCAAGACCTTTCCATTTTTGTCACAAATAACCACGCCGATTGCCGCAGGGCCCGGATTACCTTTTGAAGCTCCATCTGTATAAATAATAAACTTATTCATTTTGCTTTTCTATAAAATAATTGACAAGACAGTCTTTAAATTTTTCTAAATTTTCTTTTTTTAATCTGCATCCACAAGCAGGAGCATGTCCCCCAAAAGAATTTAACAGATCCTGACAATGCTGCATTGCTTTTACTCCATCAAAACCCTTGGGTAATCTTGCCGAACACACTGCTTCATTTTCTGTATATTTAAAAAGAAATGTAGGCTTTTTATATTTCTGACATATTTTCGAAGCCACTATGCCTATCATTACTGTTAGCCAGTTTTTGTCTCCTTCATATATAATAACTTCGTTTCCTCTAATCCTTTTCTCTACCTCCTCAAGCATTTTTTGAATCTTTTCTTTTTTTGCAATACTTTTACGATACAACTCTTTAGCAATCGCCCGCGCTTGTCTTTTTGAATTAGCAGTAAGCAAAACATAGCTTTCTGTTAAATCGTTTATTCTGTCAGAACTATTGAGCGGGGAAATAATTTTTTGATATACGTCGGACTTCAAATCTTCCTGATAATCAGTAACTTCTTTTAATGCTAGAAGTCCTGTCCTCTTAGTATATTTTAGTGCCATTAATCCCTGCTTGATAATTTCTTCATTTTCTCCCTCCTGAGGCATCTGATCTGCTAAAGTGGCTAAAGCGGCCAGTTCTAAAAATGAATCTGGGGACCACTCTAAATAGTTACTTTCCAAAATATACTTTGAAATTTTATATGTAACACCCGCGGCGCTAAATTTCTTGAAAGGATATTTTTCTCCTTTTTGCTTTGGATTCACAATCGCTTCTGCTTTGGGTAATCTTCCTATTACTTTATGGTGATCTATGATAATAGTTAAAAACCCCTCTCGTTTAAGCTCTTCTATTTCTTCAAAATTCGTTATTCCACAATCAAGAGCTACGAAAACTGCTGGAGAATACTTTTTTAATTTTTTAATGGCAGTAGGGGTAATCCCATAGCCATCATTTTCTCTGTCAGGAAAATAAACTATTGGCTTATTTTTCTCTTTATAATTTTGATTTAACAACTCCAATGTTTCCTGAAGAATTATTACTGAGGAAATACCATCTAAATCCGCGTCTCCATAAAGAATAAATCTCTCATCATTTTGAGAGGCATTAGAAATAATTTGAGATAGTTTTTTTGTTCCCTTTAATAACTTTTCCACAAAATATCTAAATTACTTGTTAAGGGCTTCTATTCCCGGCAGAGTTTTGTAAGCAAGATATTCCAGCATTGCCCCGCCTCCTGTCGAAACAAAATCAAAGTAATCCAACCATTTCTGCTCATCTAAAAATTTAATTGTATCTCCTCCACCGATAATTGATTTGGAGCCGTTTCTAATAATTGTTTGAGCAACCCTTTTAGACCCTTCTTGAAATTCTTTCTCTTCAACAAGTCCCAGAGGCCCATTCCATACCACCGTTTTGGCTTCTTTTAAAATTTCAGAAAAAATTCCTACTGTTTCTGGTCCAATATCAAAGCATTCTTCCTCCCTTCTTATCTTACCCACAGCTGCAATATGAATATATTCTTTATCTATTTCTTTGAGACTTACTACTCCATCAACCGGCAAATGCACCTTTGGGTTTGTAAGATTAATTCTGGAAATTTCCTCTTTAATTTTGGAATCCATAATAAATTTCCCAACAGAATACCCTTTACCTGCCAAAACCACATTAGCAATTTTACCTCCAATCAAAATATGATCAACCAGTTTGAGCAGCTCTCCGATCAAGGGAATTTTCGTTTTGACTTTTGCTCCTCCTAACACTAACACAAGAGGCCTTTGAGGATTTTTGATAAGCGGAGATAAATTAACTATTTCCTCTTCAAATAAAAGTCCGGCAAAAGAGGGCATTAATTTTGGCAAAGAGACAATTGAGGCATGGTTCCTGTGAGATGCTCCGAAAGCATCATTTACATAAACATCTCCAAGCTCCGCAAGCATTTGAGCAAATTTCTTGTCATTTTTGTTCTCGCCCTGATAAAATCTGATGTTTTCAAGGAAGAATATTCTCCTGGGAACAAATTTTTTTATTTTCCTTTTTGCAAAAAAACCATTGAAATCATTAATGAACTCTATTCTTGTTTTCAAAAGTTCTGATAACCTTTTAGCAACCGGTTTTAAGCTGTGCTCTCGATCCCAAAAATGAAAAGGGCTTTTTGGTTTAGGCCTGTCTAAATGACTAATAATTACTATTTGATTGTTGTTTTCTAAAAGGTGCTTGATAGTAGGAACGGCTTTTCTAATTCTAAAATCATCGATAATTTTCCTATTCTTAATTTCTACATTAAAATCGCATCTTAAAAGTACTCTTTTATTTTTAATGCTTGCCTGTTTTATTGTCCTCATAAATTTATTTAAAAGAAATTTTATCTCCGGGTTTAATTATTCCATCCTCTTGTATTTCTTCTTCGTTCTTTTTTTGTTTGTTTTCTTTTTCCTGAATAGCTTTATCTAATATTTCTCTTAGTTCATCAATTTTGGGCTCTGCCTTTTTCCTTTTCTCTAACGATGTATTTTTCCTCTTCGAAAAAAACGAAACAGGTGGGTTTTTCAGTGCTTCCTTTAGAGAAATGGATTTAACTCTTTCTTTTTTTGTTTGATCTTTTGGTTTTCTTTTAATTTCCTGTTGAGTCGGCAGAGACCATTCTGCTATTCTTTCTTCCACCAGATCCTGAGCAACCCCACAGGTTTTTCGAGAAACTTGGATAATTTCCTGACGAAAATTCGCCTCCGGCTTTGGAAATGGAGGAAGAGTTTGAGCGGAAAATGGCTTTGCCGCCACCCCATCTATCATTAATTTTATATAAATATTATATTTTGGTAAATTAACAAAATCCTCTTGGCTAAAATAGGGAGAAAATTCTTTCTCTAAAAACTCGGCGTCCTCTGCTCCAATACGAAAGGAAATAAGAGTACCCACATTGCCAAAAACAGCATCTCTTACTCTTTCCTCCATCTGAGCGATATACTGATGTGCTAAAACCAAAGAGAGTCGATATTTGCGTGCTTCAGATAATATATTGGCAAAAGATTCTGTGGCAAAATTCTGAAATTCATCAACATACAAAAAGAAATCTTTTCTTTCCTTTTCGGGTATGTCAACCCTTGACATTGCCTCAAGATAAAGCTTGGTAATAATTAAAGCTCCCAAAAGCGTTGAGTTTGCCTCTCCTATTTTTCCTTTGGAAAGATTAATAATAAATATTCTACCCTGATCCATTATCTTTCTTATATCAATGGTGGATTTTTCCTGACCAATAATATTTCTTATCAAAGGGTTCGAAACAAACTGACCTACTTTGTTCTGAATTGCCGCCGTTGCCTCTACTTCATATCTTTGAGTATATCTTGCAAATTCCTGAAGCCAAAATGCCTTTACTACCGGATCCCGCACTTTACTAACAACTTTTTTTCTGTAGTCAGGATCGGCAAGCATTCGGTTTATGCCTAAGAGAGTAGAACCAGGGTACTCCAACAAAGCAAGAATACAATTGTTCAAAATATATTCCATTCGGGCAGACCAAACATCAGGCCATATTTTCTTAAAAACTCCCATCAAGCCTGCCGCTATTAAGTGCCTTTCTTCCGGGTTATGAATCTCCATAATATTAAACCCTATAGGAAATTCTAGATCAGCAGGATTAAAATAGATGACATCCTTTATTCTTTCTTTTGGAATATAATCCAGCAGTTCCTCAGCTGCCTCTCCATGAGGATCTATAAAGGCAATACCTCTGTCTGTATTGATATCCTGAACCGCCATATTGGTTAAAAGAGCGGTCTTACCCATACCGGTTTTACCAATGATATAAATATGCCTGCGTCTATCGTCAAGTTTAATGCCAAATTTCTTTCTTGTGTTTCTAAAGTTAGTCTCGCCTATATAAGTTATCTCTTTTGAGAACTCTATTTCCATAAAATATAATTATGTAGGTAGATTTGGGGGTGGCTCGGATTTTTTACTTTCAATTCTCTGAACTTCTGGAGCAGGCACTGCCTCCCTTCCAATACAATGGAAAATTGTTGCTAATTCTTCTGTATTAAAAAGAAATTCTTTGCCGGGCCTAGGATAGAATAAAGACATTCTTTGTTTATACCTTTTAAAAATGCGGCGTTTTTTTAAATAGAGAAGCGAATCATAAAAAAATATATTCAAAAACCCGCGTTCATACTTTTTCACTTTTGTAATACTTTTACCCCAAGGTTTTAAACCGTTGAGATTTTCTGTATTAAAATTAGCAAAAAATCCCAAAATATTTTTAAGATTCGGTTTATAAAATATCCCCTTTTTACCCATAATAACAAATCTTATCCAACATTGAAACATCGGCTTTGAGATTTTGTTCTCTATTGCCGCCACAATTTCTCTTTCTCCAGGTGAAAGTTGCATCTCTGGAGGAATTAAGGATTCCTCTGTCTTTACTTTGGGACCTTCAGGCAATTTTCCGTAAGCCAAAAGCTCAAAAGCCTCTTTGAGAATGGGAGGAAATTTAACTACGGGGGGTGATGGTCTCTTGAGAAGTTTATTCACTATTTTTTGGGCTCTGTCTTTAAAATTATTGTCTCCGTTAGTTACCGGTTCAAGCTTTATCTGAACCCATGCATTTTCTCCCGGTTTTAACTTTGACATTCCTTCGAGTAAACTTGCTAAAGGATCTATTCTTTTCTCTTCTTTTAAGCCGGCTGACTCTTCAAAGAATTTAGGATAAGTTTTTATAGGATAAACATCGGGTTTGGTCATTTCATAATCACAACCCCAAAGATCCCACTCCTCATTAGGAATGTCTTGAGGCACAAATTGTGTATAATCTTGAACTTCTATTATTTCTGCGTCAGGATATTGAGCATATAAGCTTGACTCTAAAAGATTTTTCATTGGTTTTGGGGCATAAAGATAGAAATGAATTTCCCCGCCTAAGCTTACAATCTCAATAAACATAGAGAGTTGATATTTTCCGTCTATCCATTTTTCCCACCAATCAGGAGGATCATAAAGCATCCACCAACTAGCAAAGACCTGCTCCATTGCCTTAAAAGGTCTTGTCACTTCGCGGGGCATCTTAATCTCCAACATCTGATACTCCTGCTTTTGGGCCCAAATCTTTTTTCTCCATTGTAAATAAAAAAATAAAAAAGGCCGCCACAAAAGAAAGGGCGGCAAAACCCACCACCAGGTTTTCACAAAAACCCAAATTACCTTTAGAATTTTGGACCCAAAAATTAAAATCTTCTCTGGAATCATTTCTCTTAATTAATCCCTCCTGTTATTGTAGCATTCTTTTTCATTAAGAATAACTCTTTTCTCTTAGAAGATACCTTCCCAGCTCATCTCTAACAAACAAATCTTTATCCTGAAGATTTAAAAATATGGTATTTTCCTTCACTTTGCGTTGTTGAAGAACCCTTTTAACAATTTCTTGCCGGTTAAGGGGTTGATCTTGTTCTAAAATTTTAACAATAATATCTTTCACTGTACCGGGTTGATATCCCCACTCTGTGAGGGCATAGATACCTCTACCAATTAAAACAAAATGAGGGCTCCTAATAAGCTCATTGTGAACGCTTTCCGGGGCTACCGGCTTAGTTGAAGGAAAGATCTTGTTAATTTCCAACACTATTTCTCGAAAATGCATTGGCTCTGCCTTTTTCTTCAAAACAACATATGCCTTGTCTCTTATGCTTTTGGGATTAATCTCTGGCCAATGGACTAACCCGAAAAGTCCTTCGGGCGATTGTTCTATATATTTTGAGGCTTCAATATAAGAATATAAAGCCCGTGTATGAATTTTAATATCGATAGTCCTTCTTACTTCCTCCAATGGAAGTGTTCGTCTTGTTTGGTCTAAATATCTAGTAATAGTCTTAACGATTGTTTTTGCCTGAAAGACGGCTTCTTCTTTAATTGTCCAAACGGTGTACAAATCTTCATCTTCTTTGTACCTTTGAAAATCCTCTCCCAAGTTTAGAAAGAAATATACATAATTCTGAAATTTATCGCCGCCAGTTTCTTGCAATAAAATATCTTCTCTTTTTAAGTAACCTCTCTGTTTTAAATAATCAGATAAATACTGTAAAGGAGTAATTAATTCGTTCGTTTTTGTCTCCCTTATATGATTTAAACTATCATTAATTATTTGACGCACCCTTTCTCTGGTTATGCCAAAATCATTCCCAATAGATTGGAGGGTTTCTATTTTTCCTGTAGAAATTCCAAAACGCCTTTCCACTATCTCTCTTTTTCGGGAAGGTAAAACATCTAGGGCTTGATTTAAAAATTGTTGATATTTTACTTCCATGCTTACAAAGTTTAATTATGAAAGCATATTTCTATTTTCTTCTTGATTTCATTTTGTGCCAGCTTACAAGGAGAGGGCTGGCTAAAAATATTGAGGAATAAGTACCAAACACTGTTCCCAAAATTAAAGCCAGAGAAAAATATTTCAAGCTCTCGCCCCCTAAGAAAAACAAAGCCAGAAGCACAAAAAGAGTGGTAAGAGAAGTGTTTATAGATCTACGGAGTGTCTGGTTCAAACTTTTATCTACTATTTCTTCAAAATCCAGACGGGCAAATCTGAATTGATTTTCTCTTATTCTATCAAACACTACCACCGTATCATTAACTGAATATCCAAAAATAGTAAGAAGGGCTGTTAGAACAGGAAGAGAAAACTCCACACCTTTAATATGTCCAAGAAAGGCAAAAATTCCAACCGGAAGAAGAACATCGTGCATCAAGGCAATAACCGTAGCAATACCATATTCCCAAGGCTTTGTTCCCTTGCCCATTTTTCTGAAAGCAAATGCCACATAAAGAATAATAGCAACAATAGAAAGGATAATTGCCTTAAGGGCTTTTTTGGTTGTTTCTTTCCCAATAATAGAGCCGATCTCTTCAAATGTAATGCTTTCGGGGTTTATTTCTTCGTTTTTCTTTAGTTCAGAAAAAAGTTGCCCTTGGGTTTTGGTGTCAATTTCTTTTGCGCGGACAATTACCCCTTTTTCCCCAAATCTTCTGATAGAAATATTTTCAAGATTTAATTTCTCAAAATGTTCTTTTATTGACGAGATATCCGGCACCTTATTTTTATATTCAAACCTTAACTCGCTTCCGCCAGTAAATTCTATACCAAAATTCAGCCCCCAGAGCATCAAAAATATAATGCTTGTCCCTACTAGAACTAGGGAAAATAAGAAATAAAATTTTCTGTATTTTACAAATGGAAACATTATCCCCACAATTTTTTAATTTTTTCAAGGCGGTGCCAGCTAAAAAGAGCAAAAAACGACCTTGTAATTACCATTGCTGAAAATATGCTCACCAAAATACCAATTATAAGCGTGGTAGCAAAACCTTTGACAAAGCTAGTACCAATACTAAAAAGTATCAAAGCAACAAGAAGAGTAGTTAAGTTAGCATCTCTAATAGAGGGCCAAGCTCTTGAAAATGCCTCCTCTGTTGCCTGCTTTACATCTTTGCCTTCTTTTAATTCTTCTTTGAAACGCTCGAAAATAAGAATGTTTGCGTCTACAGCCATACCTATCGAGAGTATAAACCCCCCGATACCCGAAAGAGTCAAAACTACAGGAATTGATTTAAATAAAGTCAAACTTATCATCGTATAAACAAAAAGTGCCATAACTGCAAATATACCCGGCACTCTATAATACAAAATTAAAAAGACAATAATTGCCAAAAAACCTAAAAATCCTGCTTTCAAGCTCTTTGCCAAAGAAATACTACCCAAAGTAGGACCCATTGTTCTTTGAGATACTAATTTAATGGGGACGGGCAGGGCTCCGGCATTAAGATTTCGTACTAATTCTTTTGCCTCTTGAACAGTAAACTTACCTGTAATCTGTGCTCTTCCTCCTGTAATTTTTTCCTGAACCACCGGCGCTGATATCAAAACATTATCTATATATATAGCCACTGGTTTCCCGACATTCCGCGCAGTTATCTCTTCAAAAAGTTTTGCTCCTTCCTCGTTAAAGCGCAAAAGTACTATCGGCTCCATTGTTCTTTGGTCGAAACTTAAATCAGCCCCTGCTAAATATTTACCTGTTAATGGAGTAGGTTGGAAAGGATCTTCATAAGAACCTTTTTGTGACTTAAAAAATTCTTCGTTTTTCTTCTGTATCTCTAAAAAATTTGGTTTTGGCTCTCTGAATTCCAAAAATGGCGTCCTCCCTATTTCCTTTATTGCCTCCTGGGGATCTGTTACTCCGGGAAGTTTAACGCTTAATCTATAATGATTATTCGCAACAACAACCTCAATTTGCGGCTCTCTTACGCCGAAAATATTAATCCTTCGCTCAATCACATCGCGAAGACCTTCCATTACTGAAAAATAATCTTTGGCTTTTACATCAGAAAAATCTGCTTCATAGAGTAACTCTACTCCTCCTTGTAAATCTAATCCTAATTTAAAGGGAACCTGCCAAAAACGAGAAAGATGCAAGCCCGTTTTATGATTAATCCAATCCACTGCCTTGTTATAAGGAGTAGGATAAACAAAAAAACCAAGAAAAATTCCCAGTAGAATAAAAAATATAGCAAGTATTTTGTAACTTTTTTGAGACATTGCTTTATTATATAAAGATTGTCTGATTTGTCAAATAAAGCTTGACTAAGCTGAGCTTGGCTCAAATTTTTATGTAAGTTAAAGTGCTGTCAAAAAAACAGCAATTATTCCGGTTAAAAATATGCCATCAAAAACTCCTGCTCCGCCAATAGATATTAAACCCTGATGTTGTTTGAGTTTATGTAAATTCAACAGGTCGGCTCCTATAAGGGTGCCAAGCGTTCCTGAAATATAAGCGCAAATTGATGGGTTTTGCGGATAAAAAATTAAAGAAAAGAGAGCTGCGAAGACAGGAGGAATAAGCGCCGGTAATACTATTCCTACTCCCGGAATAACCCGGGCGAAAAAATGAGTTATTAAAATCATTAGAAAAAGAGTAATCAAGACTGGAATAAAATCTTGCACTTGTTTAAAAAGATATAGAGAAATCATCACAGGAATAACCCCTCCGCCCAAATTAATAGCAACACCCTGAATCTCTTTTTGGGTAAAGGAAAACCCAAAGAAATTCGTTCTTCTAACATGTCTCACCTTATATTTAGCCAGCGGAATATTAATTTGAGAGCCGATCAATATCAAAAGCAATAGCAAAAATGCAAGATTTGGCGTTAAGCCCAGTTTTTGAAAACTAAAATCAACAATTTGAAAAAACCAAATAAAAAAAATTGTTGGCAACAACAAAAGGAATAATATAAAAATCACTAAACTAACAGGAAGAAAAAACATAATAAAAATCTATTTTTAAATTTTGAATTTTGCATTGTAATTTTGCATTTTTAATTTTGAATTTTGAATTATTTATTATCCGT
>JAGHAC010000035.1 GCA_021161645.1 bacterium | reverse complement strand
GTTTTAAGATAACCTGTGCCTATAAGCTCTTTTACTAATTTTAAATTTTGATTTGTCATTTTGCATTTTGAATAATACAAATTCAAAATTAAAAATTCGAAATTAAAAATTTCAGTGCAAAATTTAAAATTAACAATTTAAAATTAAATATAAATTTTTGGTTTTATTCTTTTTGCATTTTGCCCATCCGCCGGCAGGCGGGAATTGTAATTTTGCATTTTGCATTTTAAATTTTGAATTTTTCATCATTCAAATCTTCTTAGAGCCTCGGCGGCTCTTAATTTGGCTGCAGATCTAGCAGGTAGATAACCCGAAAGGCATCCTAAAATAAAAGAAAAGATTAAACCAAATAAAATAATCTCCCAAGAAAGATAAGCTCTTAAATATAAAACAGGATGAATTCGAAAATAAAGTTCTATTAACTTAGCAAAAGAAACTCCTAGAATAGTCCCTCCGATACCTCCTATAAGTCCGATCATTCCTGCCTCTAATAAAAATATTAAACTAATGGTATTGTTTGTTGCTCCTATCGCCTTCATAATGCCTATTTCTCTTATCCTTTCTCTTACAGAAGTAAACATTGTATTCATAATTCCTATCCCACCTACTAAAATTGAGATGGATGCAAAGGCAATAATGGCAGCTTGTATTGTGCCCAAAATATTCTCGACAATATCTCCCATCTTTTCAGATGTTAAAACCATTACTTTTCCTTTTTCTGAACCCTGCCGACGTTTTGTTTGTTCTTCCAAATCATGCTTAATTTTCTGAGCCACTTTATCAGGATCATAATTCTCCTTTATTTTCACTAATAGCATATTTGGCTCTTTTGGACGTGTTCCTGTAATTTGCCGATATAAATTTTCATCTACATAAACGGCTGAGTCATCTCTTTTACTCCCTAAAGAATTTAAAATTCCTACTATTCTTACCTTTACTCCATTAATCGATGCTGATTCTCCAACCTTTATATTATTCTTAAATAAATCTTCTTCTATTTGACCTCCAATAATTATTTCTCGCTTGAAAGGATCTGGCCAATCGCCCGACTTTAAATCCCATCCTTGATATTCCTTTAATATCTCCAAACTTTTCTTAATGGGTAATCCAACCAAAAATACTTGTTTTGCTTCACCTTTATAACGCATTACTCCTCCACCATAAGTCATTGGTACTACATTATCTACTCCTTTGTTCCTTTCAACTATTTTTACATCTTCTTCCTCTAGTTTTGATCTGGTCATCATACTCACAAAAAAATTAGATTCCTCTCCGGGCATTACAAAAATTATATCTTTCCCTAAAGATTTCAATTGATGGTTAACACTTTCCTTGATACCTTCACTTAAAGACAAAAGAGTAATAACTAAAAATACCCCGATGACAATTCCCAAAATAGTAAGCCAGCTTCTTAACCGCCTTGTTCTAAGATTCTTTAATGCAATTTTTAATAAAGCCGTAATTTTCATTATAAATAATTACAAAATGTAATTTTTCCTTGTTTGGTGATTACTAATAATCTGTCCATCCTGAATAAGAATTTTTTGGTCTCCATAAGAAGCAATATATGAGTCATGGGTTACCACAATAATAGTTCTTTGTTTGTCTTGATGAAGATGTTTGAAAATCTCCATAACCATTTTTCCCGTCTTAGAGTCAAGGTTTCCGGTTGGCTCATCTGCTAAAATAATAGAAGGATTATTTACCAAGGCTCTGGCAATAGCAATTCTTTGCTGTTCGCCGCCAGAAAGTTGATATGGTCTTCTTAATGCTTTTTCCTCTAACCCAACCATTTTTAATAACTCTTTTGCTCTTTTTTTGGCTTCAACTTCTGAAACATTTTGGAAGAGCATAGGTAAAATAACATTTTCAAGGGCTGTAAGATGCTGAATAAGATTAAACTGTTGAAAAACAAAACCTATTTTTTCCCCTCGAATTTTTGCCAGCTCATTAAGACTTAAAGTAGTTATGTCTTTGTCTTCTACAAAAACCTTACCTTTTTCTGGAAAATCTAAAAGGCCCATAATATTTAATAAAGTTGATTTTCCCGATCCCGAAGGTCCAACAATACTCAAAAAAGAGCCCTTATAAATTTTCAAATTAATATCTCTTAGGGCTCTTGTTTCTATCTCTCCTAAATGATAGGTTTTGTATACATTTTCCAATCTTAAAACTATCTCTTTCATACTCATTTTTCGATAATAAGTTCATCGCCTTCCTTTAGTCCTTCTAAAATTTCTACCAAATCATTAGAGCCCCAAAGGCCGGTTTTTATATATCGTTTCTCTTTTTCTCCTTTTGTTTTTAGCCAAACGAACTCTTTATTGTTTTCTTTGTAAATAGATTCTGCACTTGCAACCAAAACATCATTTTTCTCTTGAGAAATAATAGTAAGATCTGCACTCATTCCCGGTTTCAACCCAAGATTATTATCAAAAGAAATTTTAACAGGATAATAAACTATATCATTAATGATTGTTTCTTTTGGGCTTATAAAGTAAACCTCGCCTGTTAATTGTTCGTCAGGATATGCCACCGGTTCTATAACTGCTTTTGATCCTATTCGAACCTTAGGTAAATCTTCCTCATAGATATTAACTTCTACATAATAATCTTTTTCAGGTATAAATATTATTACCGGCTCAAGCATTTGCACGCTTTCTCCCTCCTGTTTCAAAATTTGAGCTATTTCTCCAGCAACCGGAGCAGCTATTTTTGTTTGCTTTATTCTATAGTTCAATAAAGCAATTTGCTGTTTTGCACTGTCTATCTGTGCTTGATAATATTCTATATCTTCTTTTCGGGGTTTAGCAGTAATTTTTTCTAAATTTTCTTGGGCTGTTTTCAGGCTGTAATATGCTGTATCTAATGTCTGCTCTGCCTGAGAAATATTTTGATCATTAGTGCTTTTTTGAAGGTTAATTGAAGAAATTGCGGCATTAATATTAGTATAAGCCACGGAAAGATAATACCGATGATTATCAAGTAAAGTTTTATCTGAGCTAGAGATAAGATTACGATAGAAGGGATCTTCAC
>JAGHAC010000021.1 GCA_021161645.1 bacterium | reverse complement strand
GGCAAAAAACAGAACTCTTAGCTCGGAGGTGATAGACAATTTAATGAAAAAAATAATTAATTCCTTAGAAGAGAATCCCGAATGGGAAGTGAGAAGATAAGATAAAAATTTTTAATTTTTAATTTTGAATTTTTAATTAAAGTTATTTTTATGGCAAGAAAAAAACAAGTGAAATCGGCTCGTACTCAAAAGAAAACAACAGAAGAGTACACAGCTAAAGATATTTTTGTTCTAAGGGGACTTGAGCCGGTAAGGCAGAGGCCGGCAATGTATATCGGTTCAACAGGTCCCGATGGCTTACATCATTTAATTTGGGAGTGCTTAGATAATTCGATTGACGAAAGTATGGCAGGTTATGCCTCAGAAATAGAGGTTGCTCTTTTGCCAGAAAATAGAATAAGAGTTTCTGACAACGGAAGAGGAATTCCTGTTGATATTCATCCTCAAACAAAGAAATCAGCATTAGAGACTGTTTTAACAACTCTTCATGCCGGAGCAAAGTTTGGCAAGAAGGTATATCAAATATCTGGTGGTTTGCATGGGGTAGGTGTCTCTGTTGTTTGCGCCTTATCAAAATGGCTAAAGGCAGAAGTTTGTAGAGACGGTTATCGGTATGTTCAAGAATATTCTAGAGGGAAGCCCAAAACAAAATTAAAGAAAGATGGAAAATGTAAAAAGAGTGGCACAACCATTACTTTTGAGCCCGATGAAGAAATTTTCCGGCAGGTTAAGCTTGAACGAAAAAGAATTTTAAACCATTTAAGAAAACAGGCATATCTTACCAAGGGCGTTAAGATAAAATTTATAGACGCCAGAGAAAATGGTTTTGTTTATACTTTCTATTTTGAGGGAGGTTTACGTTCTTATATTAAATATTTAGTAGGAGAAAATACTCCTCTTCATAGTAATGTTTTTTATGTTCAAAAAGAAAAAGATGGTATAGTTGTCGAAGCTGCTTTTCAGTATACAGAAGAAAGAGAGTCTTGCGAGGAGAGTTTTGCTAATAACATATATACAATTGAAGGAGGAAGCCATTTAACAGGATTTAGGGCTGCCTTAACGCGTACCCTTAACGATTATGCCAAAAAGAATGATCTTATAAAGTCTGACCAAGAAAATCTTTCAGGACAAGATGTGAGAGAAGGATTAAATGCAGCAGTGGCTGTGAAAGTGCCGGAGCCTCAGTTTGAAGGGCAGACAAAAACAAAATTAGGCAACCCTGAAGTTAAACCAATCGTAGAATCAGTAGTAGCTGAAGCACTGGCTGATTTTTTAGAAAGACATCCTCAAGATGCCCGAGCCATTATTAATAATTGTCTTTTGAGTCAGAAAGCACGTAAAGCAGCACGCGCTGCCAAAGAAACAGTTTTAAGAAAGGGAATTTTAGAAGGTTTGAGTTTGCCGGGAAAACTGGCAGATTGTTCGTCCAGAAAGCCGGAGGAATCGGAGTTGTTTATTGTTGAAGGAGAATCAGCGGGAGGGTCGGCAAAAATGGGAAGAGATAGAAAATTTCAGGCAATTTTGCCTCTTCGAGGCAAAATTTTAAATGTAGAAAGAGCACGTTTAGATAAAATGCTCTCTTCTAAAGAAATAAAAGCGCTAATTATTGCTCTAGGTACAGCCATTGCTCAGGATTTTGACATTGAAAAGATAAGGTATCATCGCATTATCATTATGACTGATGCTGACGTTGACGGAGCGCATATTCGAACTCTTCTTTTAACTCTTTTTTACCGGTATTTCCGTCCTATTATTGAGAGAGGATATCTATATATTGCCCAGCCTCCGCTTTATAAAATACAGATGGGAAAAACAGTAAGATATGCTTATAGTGACGAAGAAAAAGAGCAGATAATAAAAGAGCTAGGCAAAGAAGAGAGGGGACAGATTTCCATTCAAAGATATAAGGGTTTAGGAGAGATGAATCCTGATCAATTATGGGATACGACGATGAATCCTCAAAGGAGATTGTTGTGGCAGGTAACTGTTGAGGATGCTAAGGAGGCAGATAGGATTTTTGATGTTTTGATGGGCAAAGAGGTGCTTCCGAGAAAGAAATTTATTTTGGCTCATGCAAAAAGTGTAAAGAATTTAGATGTTTAAAGTTAAAGATATCTTTTACATTGACAAATAGCAGAAACTTATATATAATATTAGAAGCTTGTTTTTAAAAAATAGGAGGTGAGATTAATTGAAGGTCATAGTTGCTTTGTCATTTGGAGCGGGACCAGTTCTTGCTAATTATGCAATTTCATTGGTTGTGGAAAAGTTATATGATTGTGCTCCTGCTAATGAAAAACCGATACTAATTCTTCAAGAAGAGATAGCGGAGAACTTAAAAGAATGTTTAGAAAGATGGCATGTGATACACGAAGTTGTTAAAAAAGACGGATATATTGGTACTTACGAGGTCTTAACAAAAGCAAAAGAGACAATGGAAGAATGTGGGGTGGATTCTGCAATACTTGTTGCTCATCCGGCACATTACCCAAGAGTTGAAGCAACGGCAAAAAAGCTGGGCTTCAAGTTGGAAAAACCATCTAAGGGAGATTTAATGTATATTCCATACAACGCCATTGATCTCCAGTGGTGGACGAACAGTCCGCTGAAATGGTGGGCCAGAGAAGTGCCGGCTCAACTATTGTACTTTCTTAAAAGATATATCAGGTTCCGGGATGTTTTCCGTTGTTCGTTGTACTAAGGTTAGGAGTGGGCGCGGCAGCATTTTACTGGCGCCCTTTTTTTATTAATTTGACAAATTATTTTGACGGGATTATTATATAAAAATAAGCCCCAGAAGGGGCTTTTAAAAAAGTAGATAAAAATATGAAAATAAGCAATCCGATTCCAAAATTAATTAATTATCTAAAAGAAGTTAAGACAGAAAGCAAAAAAATAAATTGGCCCACAAGAAAGCAAGCAATGAGATATTCTTTAATTGTGATAGGAATTTCTTTTTTTGTTGCTGTTTTTTTGGGCTCATTTGATGCCATATTTTCATTTTTATTAAGAAGATTAATAGAATAAATTATGCCAAAACAGCAATTGCCACAAAAGAGAAGGTGGTATGCGATTCATACGTATTCCGGATATGAAGACGCGGTGGCAAAAAGCCTAAAACAGAGAATAGAATCCTTGGGAATGGAGGATAAGATTTTTAATGTTATTGTTCCAAAAGAGAAGAAAATAAAGATTAAAAACGGAAAAAGACAAGTGGTAGAAGAAAAGATTTATCCGGGCTATGTGTTGGTTGAAATGATAGTTACAGATGATTCTTGGTATGTGGTAAGAAATACTCCAAATGTTACAGGGTTTGTGGGAGCAGGTACTACTCCTGTTCCTATTGCTGATAAAGAAATAGAAGAATTGAAAAAGAGAATGGGACAGGAAGAACCGAAATTCAAAATTAATTTTAAAGTAGGCGATCCGGTAAGAATTATAGACGGACCCTTTAAAGATTATGAAGGTAAGGTTTCTGATATTGATGAAGAACAGGGAAAGGTAAAGGTAAATATCAACCTTTTTGGTAGAGATACGCCGGTCGAGTTAGACTCCCTGCAAATTAAAAAGATATAGGGTTGAGTGACTAAGCGATCAAGTGATTAAGTAGCTGAGTGATTAAGTTATCAAGTTATTAAGTTGCTAAAAATTATGAAAAAAATATTAACAAAAGTAAAATTGCAAATTCCGGCCGGGCAGGCAAATCCGGCTCCTCCTATTGGGCCTGCCTTGGCTCAGCATGGTATTAATATTTCTGATTTTTGTCAGAAATTTAATGACGCTACAAAAGATAAAGCCGGCTTTAAAATTCCTGTGATCATTACTATTTACGAAGATAGAAGTTTTGACTTTGAACTAAAACAGCCATTGGCTTCAGATTTAATAAAAAAAGCCGCAGGGATTGAAAAAGGATCAGGAGAGCCTAACAGAAAGAAAGTAGGCAAATTAACAAAAGAGCAAATTAGGGAAATAGCCCAGACGAAGCTTCCAGATCTTAGTACTAACGATATAGAAAAAGCAATGAAAATTATTGAGGCACAAGCAAAGGGTATGGGAATTGAGGTGGAGTAAGTGACCGAGTGACTGAGTGACCGAGTGATGGAGTGATTGAGTTAATTAAGAAATAAAAATTAAAAATTGAATAAAAATTACAAATTAAAAATTAAGAATTAGAAATTACTCCGTGATTTTATCAGATCGGGACATCAAAAAATATATAAAAGAAGGCAAAATCAAAATTACTCCAAAGCCCAATTTTGAAATTCAGTTGGGCCCTGCTTCTTTAGATTTTCGGCTAGGAAATGAATTTAGGATCTTTAATCATACTGTTAAACCCTACATTGACCCAAAAGACCCGAAAACTTTTCATAATTTAACCGAGATTGTCAAAGTTAGCAAAAATAAACCATTTGTTTTGCAACCAAGCCAATTCATTTTAGGCATTACTTTAGAGGAGATTGAGCTCCCAGACGATATTGGGGCTAGAATTGAAGGTCGTTCTAGTTGGGGAAGATTGGGAATTATTGTTCATTCAACTGCTGGATATATCGACCCCGGTTTTAAAGGAAGGCTTACTTTGGAAATCTCAAACATTGGTATGTTGCCAATTCTTTTGTATCCAGGAATGAGAATTTGTCAGATAGCTTTTGAAACCCTTTCTTCTCCAGCAGAAAAACCTTATCCTAAAAAGAAAGACGCAAAATATTTTGGCGATATGGATCCACAAGAGAGTAAGATTCATAAAGATTTATCTTCTTAGGTTTATGGCAAATATTCTCAAAAACGCAGGGAGTCATAAAATTTTGGCAATTTTGGTTGGATTGAAAGGAGAAACTCCTTTAGAATTAATTGAACTTTGTGGGAGAACTTCGTATCAATCAAGAGATAGGATTACGCCTAATTCTGCAGAAAAGTTTGTTGAGATGCTGCGAAACAGAGGTCATGAAAGCGTGTTAGAACATTCTTGCATGACCGTAGAATTCAATAATGTTTCAAGAGGGTTTACCCACGAATTAGTTCGTCACAGATTAGCGTCTTTTACGCAGGAGTCCACAAGATATGTAGATGAGAGTAATTTTTATGTAGTAATCCCTCCAGACAAAGATGAATCAGAGAAAATTGTAGATCTCGAACTTTCTGACGGAAAGAAAATTAAAATATCTTTTAAAGAGTGGGCAGACTTAAATGAGCAAATGTATCGGGGATTAAGAAAAGCAGGGTGGATCCCTCAAGACGCAAGGCAGATTCTTCCAATAGGTATTAAGTCTCAAATTGTTGTTACTACTAACTTTAGAGAGTGGCGTCACATTTTTAAATTGAGGACAGACCCTTCTGCTCATTGGGAGATACGTTATGTAATGACTAATCTTTTGAAAGATGTTCAAAAAAGAATACCAGTAATATTTGACGATATAATATAAGGCAGAAATCATGAAACTATGAAAAAAAATATTTATCAGGGAAAATTCATTGTTTTTGAAGGTTTAGATGGGTCGGGGTTGAGCACACAGGCAAAGCTTTTAAAAGAATATTTAGAAAATAAAAGAATTAAAACCGTTCTTACAAAAGAGCCTACCAAAAACTCAAGTATTGCCTCTAAAATTCATCAAGCCTTAGGTCACCGGATAAAAATTGATCCTTTACAACTTCAGGAACTTTTTGCTCAAGATAGGAGAGAGCACTTAGAAAATCTTATTATTCCTTCATTGAGAGAAGGTAAATTTGTTATTTCTGATCGTTATTTCTTTTCTTCTTTTGCTTTTGGGTCAGAGAAAAAGGAGGACTTAGAAAAAATCATAGAACTTAATAAAGATTTTTTAATGGCTGATTTAGTATTGCTTTTGAAAGTTAGGCCAAAGGTATGTATTGAAAGAATTAAAAAAAGAGGAGAAGAGATAAAATTATTTGAGAAAGAGAAAAAACTTAAGAAAGTTTGGATCAACTATCAGAAATTGTCAGATATGTTTAATGTAATAAGGATAATAGACGGAGAGAGAAAAGTTGAAGATGTTTATCAAGAAGTGATAAAAATCGTGGATAAAATTTTATGATTTTACTACAATAGAAGTATGAGAAAAGAATATCTTCCTACAATTGGCTTGGAGATTCATATCGAGCTTAAAACTCGCTCAAAAATGTTTTGTTCCTGCAAAAACGATTCTCAAGAAAAAGAGCCGAATGTAAATATTTGTCCGGTATGTTTGGGACACCCCGGAACATTGCCCGTGGTCAACAAAGAAGCGGTTAGAAAAGTAATTAAAACCGGCATTGCTCTTAATTGCAAAATAGCACCGTGGTCGTTTTTTGAAAGAAAAAATTATTTTTATCCAGACCTGCCCAAAGGATATCAAATTTCTCAATATCAAAAGCCACTATGCGAGAATGGCTTTTTAATTATTTTTGGGAAAAAGATAAGAATAAGACGAATTCATTTAGAAGAAGATACAGCCCGACTTGTTCATCCTCAAGGCGCTGATTATTCATTATTAGATTTTAATAGGGCGGGAATTCCTTTAATGGAATTAGTCACAGAGCCAGATATGGTTTCCGCTCAAGAAGCAAAGAAATTTGCTCAAGAACTTCAATTGATTTTGAGATATTTAGATGTGTCTAATGCTGATATGGAGAAAGGACAGATGCGCGTTGAAGCGAATATAAGTCTAAGTCAAAAGTTAAAAGTTAAAAGTAAAGAATGGGGGACAAAGGTTGAGATAAAAAACTTAAATTCTTTTAGGGCGGTGGAGCGAGCAATTGAATATGAGATTGAAAGACAAAAAGAAATTTTAGATAGTGGGGGAGAGGTGATTCAAGAAACTAAGGGCTGGGACGACAAAAGAGCTAAAACTATTACTCAGCGAATTAAGGAGGAGGCTCATGATTATCGTTACTTTCCTGAGCCGGATCTCCCGCCATTGGAGATAGACACTTATTATTTAGAGGAAATAAAACAAGAAGTACCGGAGTTGCCTCAAGAGAAGCGAATTCGTTTTTTGCAAGAATATGGGATTGCAGAAACTAAGATCGAAACATTAATAAGCAACAAGGAACTAACTGAATATTTTGAAAAGTCTTCTTCGGAATTGATAAGATGGGTTCAAGACAAGAATTTAAAAGATAAAAAAGGGAAGCTTTTGGAAATGCTGGCAAATTATCTCATAGGTGATGGAATAGGGTTGCTGAAAGGGAAACCTTTAAAGGAAAAATTATATCCAATTACTCCCGAAAATTTTGCCGAATTTATCACTATTATTGAAGAAAAAAATCTTACTAGTAGAATGGCAAAAATTTTATTGGAACAAATGTTTAAGACAAGCAAAGACCCTTCAGATATTTTGAAAGAAAAAGAGCTAGTTCAGGTTTCAGATGAAACAGAAATTCAGAAACTAGCAGAAAGGATAATACAAGACAATCCAAAACCGGTGAAAGATTTTCAATCAGGCAAAGAAAATGCTATTCAGTTTTTAGTGGGGCAAATGATGAAAATAACTAAGGGAAAGGTTAATCCTGATAAAGCAAGGGAGATTTTGATAAAATTATTAAAGGGTTCAAAATAGTTGATTTTAATTTAATGTGTGTTATACTTAAATAATGCACCTTAAAAAAGGAGGGGATAGCATTGATTGTTTAAAATCTTGTAATGATAAAGAATAAGGGTAGAGCTGTTAGGTTCTAAAGAAAAGGAGAGAAAAGGGATATTGTAATTTTTTACGAAGGGGGGAAAGGGCGGGGACTCCCCGAGATTAAATTAATAGGGGGGGGGGGTTTAAAGG
>JAGHAC010000018.1 GCA_021161645.1 bacterium | reverse complement strand
GTAATAAAAAAGAAGACAGAAAGTAGAAGGGCGAAAAAATATAATATTAGTCCCGTAATAAATAAATAATGTAAAATTCTTGACCAAACTTCCAGCGTTGAAGCCCTTTCTATTGGATTAGCAATGGTTACTGTCATAACAAATTTTTAATTAAAGAAGTTATGTATTGGAATATTAATATTATAACAAATCCTAACAAACTCCACAAAAGAATCTTCCTTGCCCGCGAAACACGCCAACTTGCTCCACCCCCTGTTGTCAAATAATAAGCAGACGCCAATAAGCTGATTATAAAAATCACAACATTAAAATAAAACAAAATTTTCAAAATATATCGTATAAATTCTAAAAGGTTTTTCCAAGAAAGAGGATTTTTGTATTCTTGTATTCCAGACTGAACGAGGGGGCAATCGTTATCATTGGTGTGATCACAATCAATCCCACAACAAAAATTATTGTCTATACAGCCGCAATCTGGATCTTCTCCTTCCTCACACCCCGAAGGACAGTTCTGATTGCAACCATCTGGCTCGCATTCCTCTATCGCGTGTTGACATTTAGAGGTATCAACTTTGCAATCCTCAGTACACATTAAACGTCCCCCGGCAAAACCTCGGGCTTTACAGCTATCGCCTGGATGAAACAGAGGAGGCCTGTCATCTGTTGCTGGCTCACATTCTTCTTGTGGGGCAAGCTTGCCATCTCCGCATCCAAATCTTTTTAGATAAATATATCTAAACAAACAATTGGAGCCACCGTCATCACCCTCAGCATCTGCGCAGATTGTAATGGTAATTTTACTGTTATCGGGGAATCCCGCCCAGATATCTAAAGATTCGTTGAGATTGGCAGAACAAGAATATAATTCATCTTCTTTGGCTGGTTGTTTGGGCAAAACACAAGAAAGATTGATATGTTTATGAATAGGAGGGTACTCAATATCTACCCGTATTTGATCATTAATCAGGGACAGGGGACTTATTACTGTAATTTCTCCCTGCATTGATACTTTTCCTCCCTCGATAGGAAGCCAAATTGTTTTCTCTAAAGAAATAGCCGTGCACACTTTAGGAAAACCGCCTGTGCAATCCATTGCCAAAACTTTTGAGTGCTGTACCTCTCCCAGAAAAAAAAGAAAACAGACAATAACTAAAATTTGGAATTTTAACCAATGATGTCTTGAGTTAAAGATATTATCCATTTTAGTAATATTATGACAGCAAAAATTGCCAGAGAATAAATAATTATCTTTTTACCAAGAGCCCTACCTCCTATCATAAAAAAGCCTCCTAAAATTATCCCCAGAGGACATAAAACTAATGAGATGTAAAATAAAACCGACACTATACCGTTAACAAGGGCACCGAGTGTATTGTATTGAAGAGGATTTAAAATTTGATGGTCGTCGCTTTCCGGAGATTTGGGGTTTCTGATACAACCACTAAAATCCAAAAAGCAATTTTCGGTACACAGCAATTTCCCCCCGGAATATCCTAACTTTCCACAATTAAGATCTCCGAAGTCGTTTTTGTCACATTGCTCTTGAGGATCGTCTATAACTCCATTCCCACATTTAGTAGTATCTACAGGATGTGATTTAGTATGTGCTTCGTAATAAATGTTTTCCGCTCTAACATAAATCTGATATCTTCCTAATTCATTAAGAATTGGCGAGGAGAAATTATACTGACAAATAATCGGAGGAGTCTGTCCAGAGCAGCTATTCGCATCAAAAGATCTAAGTCCTATTTCGTTTCCGGAAGGGGTACGATAAAAAATCTCTATTGTAGCCAAAGGAAAATCGTCTGTAATTGTAAAGTTTCCTGAAACACTAGTATTGATGGTAGCGCGTGAAGGTGCATCAATTTGAATAGTAGGAAAAGCCAAAATTGGTTCTCCAAAAGACAAAAGAGTTACCAGCAACAACAATTTATATATTGTTAATAATCTTTTCATATTACTTGCCCTCAAGGAGAACGCCCCAATGATAGGTGCCTGCGTCTATTTCTTTTACAAGGACGAGGCCTTGTTTTTCAGCTATTCGAATGACAGATTCAGAAGATAACCTTCCTTGTGTGGGGCCAAATGGAGAATCTTTCTTCCAGTCTATAACTAAAATTTGGCCCCTCGGCTTCAAAACTCTTTTTGCTTCTCTTAAAACCCCTTCTTTATTTTCTACTTGGAATAGAAGGTTTACCATTAAAACCAGATCTATACTATTTTCTGGAAGCTTTGACCCTTTAGGATTTTCTAAATCTCCTAATATTGTTTTAATGTTTACAAGTCCCTCGCTTCGAGCTACTCCCGAAAGAGCAGAAAGAGGTTCTTCTTGAATATCAATAGCATAAACTATTCCGTTAAAAAGTTTTTTTGCCAAAGGAATAGTAAATCCACCTGCCCCGCATCCGAAGTCAGCGGCTACCATATCAGACTTAAGATTAAGCTGAGACAATATTTTTTCCGGATGCAAAAAAAGCATATTTACAGATAAATAAATGATGCTACTTTGTCATCTTGAGCAAGTTTCATTATCCTTACTCCCTGAGTAGTCCTGCTCAAAATAGGAATTTGTTTTGTCAAAACCCTAATTACTTGTCCCTTTTTAGAAATCACAATAAGGTCTTCTTGGCCTGTAAGAATTCTCCCTTCTGCCAGAAAACCTGTTCTTTTAGTAATTTTGGCGGTTTTAATACCCGAGCCTCCTCTTTTTTGAAGGCGATACTGCTTGATTGAGGTCATTTTCCCGTAACCGTTCTCTGTAATGACAAAAAGATATTGTTTTTTTTCTTGTTTGCCTGTTTTAATTGTTTCCATTGCTATCAACGCATCGTCTGATTTTAACCTTATTCCTCTTATACCTGCCGTATTTCTTGCCATAGGCCTAATTTCCTTTTCTTTAAACCTTATACACATTCCTTGGCGAGTAACCATAATAATTTCATCTTGGCCAGTTGTCTTTACAACTTTTCTTAATAAATCTCCTTTTTTGAGACGAATAGCTATCAAACCCGAACTTCTTAAATTTTTAAACTGATCAAGCGCAGTTCTCTTGATGATGCCATTTTTTGTTCCCATCACTAAATATTGAATCTTGTTTTCTATATCTTTTTTCCCTAAAGCCAAGACCGCCAATATTTTGTCTGACGCTTGAATCTCCAAAAAGTTTGCAATTGCTCTTCCTTTTGAAGTTCTTGTTCCTTGAGGTATTTCATAAACGGGAATACCAAAAACCTTGCCTGAATCTGTAAAGAAGAGCAGTTGATCGTGAGTACTTGCTAAAATAAAATGTTCGATTATGTCTCCCTCACCGGTAACTGCTCCCGTAATTCCTTTCCCTCCTCTATGTTGTGCCTTAAAATTAGCCGGGTTAATCCTTTTAATATATCCTTTCTGAGTCAGGGTAATAATCGTCTCTTCTTCCGGAATCAAATCTTCTTCGGTAATCTTCTGGGGTTTGGTAATATGCACTTTTGTCTTTCTTGGATCCGGATAATTTTCTTTTAACTCTTTTATCTCTTTCTTTACTACCTCCTTCACTTTTTTAGGACTTTTAATAATAGCTTTAAGCTCTTTTATTTTTGCTCTAAGCTCTTTGAGCTCGTTTTCTAATTTTTCTCTTTCTAGTTTTGCAAGAGCGGCTAATTTTGTTTCCAATATTGCTTCTGCTTGAATCTCTGTAAGTTTAAATTTTTTAATTAAATTCTTTCTTGCCTCTTCTCTTGTCTTTGATTTCTTAATAGTAGCGATCACTTCATCAATTACTCCCAAACACTTCACCAATCCCTCTACTATATGTTCTCTTTGTTTTGCCTTCTCAAGTTCATATTTACTTCTTCGTAAAACTACTTCTTTTCTGTGTTCTAAATAATAATGTATCACCTCAGATAAAGAAAGAATTTTAGGCTGGATACCATCAACCAGAGCAAGCATATTAAGATAGAAATTCTTTTGAAGATCTGTATGTTTATAAAGAGTATTGAGTATTTTTTGAGGAAAAGCGTCCTTTTTTAGCTCAATAACAATTCTTAAACCCTCCTTGTCAGATTCATCTCTTACATCTTTTACTCTATCTATCTTTTTATCTTCAATGAGTTTAGCAATCTGGGCAACTAAAGTAGACTTTTGAACCTGATAAGGAATTTCTGTAATAATTATCTGCCAACCCTTTTTTGTCTCTTCTACAGTGGCTTTTCCCCTTACTAAAATAGGGCCCTTTCCCTGGGAATAAGCGGCAATAATTTCTTTTTGATTATAAATGATGCCGCCTGTTGGAAAATCTGGACCCTTAATAAACTGAAACAATTCTTCTGTGGTTGCTTGAGGATGATCTAAATAATAAATTGCCGCGTCGCAAACCTCTGTAAGATTATGAGGAGGAATATTTGTTGCCATTCCTACAGCAATCCCCAAAGAACCATTGAGTAAAAGATTGGGCGGAAGGGCAGGAAGAACATTTGGTTCTTTTCTTGTGCCATCATAATTATCTATAAAATCAACTGTATCTTTGCGGATATCTTTTAATAGTTCCTCGGCAATTCTTGTCATTCTACATTCTGTATATCTTTGAGCTGCCGGGGGATCACCATCAATACTCCCAAAATTACCCTGCCCCTCAATAAGGGGGTATCTCATAGAAAAATCTTGAGCCATTCTTACTAGAGCATCATAAACAGCCGCATCGCCGTGCGGATGATATCTTCCGAGTGTTGCACCAACAACTGTGGCCGACTTTCGAAACTTCGAACTATGAGTAAGACCATCCTCATACATTGTATAAAGAATTCTTCGATGGACCGGTTTTAGCCCGTCTCGAACATCGGGGAGAGCTCTGGCAACAATAACAGACATCGCATAATCAATATAGCTTTCTTTCATCTCTTCTGTAACTTCTTTGGGCTTCACCAATCCTATAGGGTTTTCTTCTTTTTTTGTTATCTTTGGCATATTTGTAAAGTTACTGGTTTTCTAAAGATTGAGTAGCAGATGTCGGAAGCTCTAATTCTCCAGCCTTTTCTTGAAATTCTTTTTTCATTTCTTTAACTTCTTCCTCGGTAAATGTTGGTATCTTAATTTCAGGCATCTCGATTTTGGGAAAAGGCGCTATGATAGATCTGTCTTGAAAATCTTGACGAAACCTTTCGACATGCTGCTGCAAGGAATAAATCCAAACGCCTAGAAAAATAATAGCTAAAACACCTGTTGTCAGCCACAATATCATTTTTCGTGTCTTAAGAGGTAAATTTTGAAGTCTTTTCAGAAACTTCATTCTAACTATTATTTTGGAGGCTTAAATAAAACAACCTGAGTCTCAGCTGGTAATTTTTCTTTTTTAATCGAAAGTTTTGTCTGAGCCTCTATTCCAGAAACGCCCATAGCTTTCAAAAACTTCTCTACACCTTCGAGTTTTATCTTGAGCTTGGGAATCGAGTAATGCATAGGAATAACAATTTTGGGCTCTATTTGAGAAACAACATCACGGGCTTGTTGAGCATTAATCGTGTAAATACCTCCTACAGGAATCATTAAGACATCTACTTCTCCTATTTCTTCTATTTGCTCTGAAGTAAGCTCCTTTTGCCCCAGATCTCCCAAGTGGCAAATCCTAATTCCTTCCTGTTCTGGTTCAACCACATATATGGTATTGAAACCTCTCTCTTTTCCTTTCTCGTTGTCATGATAAGAAAGGATACCTTTTATAAAAACTTTTTTTGCCTCATATTCGCCCGGGGTATCAATGAGAAAATAGTCGCCTTCAATAGCAACAGTATTGTTATGATCATAATGAGAATGGGTGATAAGCAGAATATCTGCCCTAATTTTTGGTGGTTTGATGCCGATTTCTGACGAAAAAGGATCAATAGCAATTTTTATTTCCTGATTATTGTCTTTTACTTTAATAAGAAAAAAAGCGTGGCCAAACCATTTAATTTCCATAACATCTTCTTTAATTTCCTTTTTTATTCTATCACAAAATTTGATTCTTTCAAAGAAAAGTGGTGCAAGATTCAACCTTGCACCACTTAACTATTTTTCTGGAGCGGGGGACGGGAATCGAACCCGCGTCACGGCCTTGGAAGGGCCGGGTAATAGCCACTATACGACCCCCGCGCATTTGATTTTGGTCGGAGAGCCGGGATTTGAACCCGGACTAAAGCCTCCCAAAGGCCTCGTGCTGCCGTTACACCACTCTCCGCCAAATTTTAAATACCTGCTCCCACTACCCACTATTCACTACTCACTATACACTAACCTTGTGCCGGGGGCGGGAGTTGAACCCACACGGGATTAGTTCCCACGGCCTCCTCAAGGCCGCGCGTCTACCAATTCCGCCACCCCGGCGAATCAAAATGTCGATATTTCGAAATTTCGATACTTCGAGATTTCAACATTCTATCCCTTCTCTGTTTGGCTTGTATTCTCTTGAGAACTCTGAGGCTCTTCTTTTTGAGAACTCCCACTTTCTTGGTTTTTGCTCTTCTCTTCTATATTCTCTTCTTCGCCCTCTAAAACCTGTCCCTCCTCTTTCTTTTCGTTTTCCTTCTTTTCTTGTTCATCTTCAGGGAGAGTTTTTTCTTCTTTTATTTCTTGCTCAACTTTCTCTGGTTGCTCATTTCCTTTCACCTCTTCTTTTGGTTCTTCTTTTGGTTCTTCTTTTGGCTGCAATAATCCAATATCTATATTTTTCTTCTTCAATCTAATTTTACCAATAATATTTCTCAAATAATATAATTTTGCTCTCCTTACCTTTGCTCTTTTAACTATCTCTATTTTCTCAATAGTGGACGAATGCAGGGGAAAAGTTTTTTCCACACCAACACCATCAAGGACTCTTCTTACAGTTATGGTAGCCCCGATCTCATTTCTATGCTTTCTGGCAATAACAATACCTTCAAATACCTGAACTCTTTCTTTGTTTCGGTCAAAAAACTTTTCATAAACTTTTACTGTATCTCCAGGCTGAATGGGCGGCAAGTCCCCTTTTTTATATTGCTCTATAAACGCGTCTAATTTTTGCATAATTTTATTTTAATTTATTCAAAAAAACTGATAGTTCTCTGGGAAGTGGTGCCAAAAATTTTTTATGTTTACCCCGAAGAATTTTAATAATAATTTCTTGGCAGTGAAGAAACAATCGAGAGAAAGGATAAACATTACCTGAAGCATATAATTTGTCTCCTACTATTGGATATCCTAAAAATGCCAAATGTACTCTTATCTGATGTTTCCTGCCCGTCTTCGGAAAAACTTTTAAAAGAGTGAATTGATCAAACCTTTCTTTTATTTCCCAAAAAGTTACTGCTTCCCGCAACTTCATTTTCTTTGCCTGGGGCTCAATTGGAAGATAAGCTTTTTGCTTTAAGCGATTATTTTTATCCCTGCCTATTAAGCTTCTTATTTCTCCCTTATCTTTAAATATTTTCCCATACACTAAAGCCAAATAAGTCTTCTTTACCTCTCGCTTTTGAAATTGTTCCTGCAAAAAGGATAATGTTTTGTTATTTTTTGCTATTAAAAGAACACCTGAAGTTTCTTTATCGAGTCGATGAACCAAGCCATATCTTGGATACTGTCCTGCCTGTTTTAATTCGGGGTGTATTTCTGCCAAAAGATCCATTAAGCTTTTTCTTTGATTTTCTCTTTCTCTTGCAACCGTTATACCTGAAGGTTTATTAACTACAAGAAGGCTTTTATCTTCATACAATATTTCCAACAACTGCTTTCTTAAATTCATAAATATACATCAAAAGCATACCAAAAAAAATCCCAAATGACAAGAGTAATTTAAACTCCAAAATTAAAGGTTTAAGAAATAAATTTAGTCTAAAAATTAAGAAATAAAAATTAAAAATTACT
>JAGHAC010000034.1 GCA_021161645.1 bacterium | reverse complement strand
TGCCGGAGGAGATCCAAGACGAGTTGGCACGGCAAAAAAAATCTTTTTATATTCTACCCTAGGCTTTGTTATAATCGTCCTCAGCCCAGGGCTTTTTAATTTTTTTGTTAGGATTTTTAGATAATCTTGATTCGCGTTCAATAAATGATTAAAATAAAAAAGAGGTTGTGTGTGGAAAAAATTTGCTCAAGAAACAAGAGGGGCGTATAATAAAAGAAGAATTATAAAGGTCGAATTATAACTAAATTATATTATTTTATCTATGAAAAAAGGAATATCTTTGTTAGTAATTAGTGTTTTGCTATTTGGAGCTTTAATCTCGCCGGTTTTAGCGGCGGGCACAGGATCAGATGCGGGCCAGGGTCAGACTCAAGAATCAAAAGGATTAGTTGAACTTGGTGGAATAGAAAAGCCAAATACGTGCAAGATTCGCCACGATATCACAGTGCTTGGCGATAAATTTGAAGAGTGTAAGGTGGGCGAAAATATGTCTTATGACGAATATGCCCATTGTTGTTTGGTTGATAGAATTTTAACCTTTATTGATTGGTTTTTCTGGGCATTGATTATTATTTCCTTCTTTATGCTTTTAATCGGCGCATTTAATATTTTGACTGCCGGAGGCAATCCTGACAAAGTTGCTTTGGGAAGAAAGTATTTGATGTTTGCAAGTATTGGGTTAGTGTTGGCATTACTTGCCTTCATTATTCCAAGGATGATTCTCAGGGTTATTCTCTAAGGAGGAGACAAAATCTAGCTATCTACAACAACCCCCTTGTTGGGGGTTGTTGTGTAAAAGCCGGGGTGGCGGAATTGGCAGACGCGCTAGGCTTAGGACCTAGTGGGAACTAATCCCGTGCGGGTTCAAATCCCGCCCCCGGCACAAGGTCAGTGAATAGTGAATAGTGGGTAGTGGGTAGTGGGTAGTGGGTCGTGAGGAACGACAGTGGGTTACGATTATAGAAGTTTAAAAAGCTGCCGACAAGGCAGCTTTTATAAGGTCCCTTTTCTTGTTTTTACTCCTCTTCTACTACTTCAATTTGGGCGCGAATTTTTGGCTTAAGTTTTGGAATTTTTAAAGTTAAAACCCCGTTTTTAATACTTGCTTTTGCTTTTTTTATATCTATCTCTTCGGGCAGAATAATTCTTTTTGAGAAGGGACCCCAAAAACACTCCTGATAGAAATATTTAACATTTTGACTGGCTAATCGAGGTTTCGATCTTTTTCCTTTAATGATAAGCATTCCGTCTTCTGCTGCAATATTTATGTCTTTGGCGCTAATTCCTCCAATGGGTGACTGAATAACAATTTCTTTATCTGTTTCAAAAGCATCTATTGCCAGTTCCCCCTCTTGGGTTGTTTCATTCCATTCCTCCTGAAGATAACTTTCTTTCTTTTTGTTTTTTTTTCTTAGAATTTTGAACATCATATAGTAAAAATTAATTAAATTTTACATACACTTTTTAATTTGTTGAGCTTGGCAAATTCCCACAAAACAATTACAAACAAAAGAGATACAACTAAAAGTATAACAAAGATGCCTGTTTCTGCATCTAGGACAGTAGCAAAGTTATAGAGAGCATGCAAAAATATAGAGAGAGCGCATCCACAAAGCAAATATAATTTTCTTTTGTGAGTGCGAAACAAAGAAAGAGCAAAGAAAAATCCTATATTAGCAGATGCCAGCGCATGCAAGATAGTGGCACTCACAGACCTATAAGCAATTATTATTATAGCATCTTTTAAGAAAAGTTGAATAGTGGAAGGAAAAATGACAAGAATGTTTTCTACTGCCGCAAATCCTAAAGCTACAGCAATGATATAAACTAAAGCATCGGTGGGTTCGTCAAACTCTGGGTTTCTCATAATTCCAAATCGAAAGGCCCAGTATTTAAATAGTTCTTCGATTAAGGCAACTACAAAGAAATAATAAAGGAAAATTTTAAAAAGAGGGTAAGTTTCGGGTGAGCCGAGGCTAAAAGTAATAGCATTTTCAAGTAAGGCAACGGGAAGAGAAATGATAATTCCGTAAAGAAAAAAGATTAAAACCATTTTTTTTGGTTCTGGTCTAGGATCTTTTTTATAATAAAAAACAAGCCAGAGAAAACTTGGCAAAAGGCCTAAAAAGAAAAACCAAAAAATATTAGTCATTTTCAATAATTAAGTTTCTATTATTAAATTAGCATCTGTGTTTAGATTTTTCCAGTCGTCTTTTCCAAATTTTCTAAAACGCAGATAGCCGGCAAGAGCAATCATAGAGGCATTGTCTGTAGAAAGCTTTTTTTCCGGTACAAAAAAATTTAGCTGATAAAAATTCTTCACAATTTCTTTTTGAAAAACCGATCTCAAAAGGGTATTCGCGCTTACTCCACCGCCCAAGATAATGGACTTTGCTTTAAATTCTTTTGTTGCCCTGATGGTTTTTTTAACCAATACTTCTACAATAGCATTCTGGATTTCCCTTGCTAGACAAGCCCGAAAAATCTTGGATTGCTGAATCTTCCTTGGTTGTTTCTTGAACAAGTATAGAACAGCGGTTTTAAGGCCGGAAAAACTGAAATCAAAATTTTTGGAGTGAATCATTGGCCTGGGGAGCTTTACTTCGAGATTTCGACATTTCGATATTTCGATATCTCGACATTTCGATATCAATTTTTCAATCGCCGGACCTCCTGGATAAGAAAGCCCTAAAACTCGAGCAGTTTTATCAAACGCTTCACCTGCAGCGTCGTCTCTTGTTTCTCCAATTATTTGATAATCGAAAAGATCTTTCATTAAAATAAGCTGAGTATGTCCGCCTGAAACCACAAGGCAAACCGCGGGCATATATTTTCCAATGTCTAAGATTTTTCCGTCCTTAAGAAAATTTATTAGAATATGGGCTTCGATATGATTTACTCCTACAATTGGCACATTCCAAAAATATGAAAGAGATTTAGCAGTATTTACCCCAACCCACAAACAAGGTTCCAATCCAGGGCCCTTAGTTACGGCAATTAGGTCAATTTTTGGCTTGGCGCTGTTGTTTAG